>DASZWD010000046.1 GCA_035546775.1 Acidimicrobiales bacterium | reverse complement strand
GGAGGCCACCGCGCGCGAGCTGGTCGCGATCCCGCTGCACCGCGCCGAGGACACCACGGTCATCGTGGCCGCCGCCGACCCGTCGCCCGAGACCGCCACCAAGCTGAAGGCGGCGATGAAGACGGCGGTGACGCTCCACATCGCCCCCTCGTCCGACATCGAGCGCGCCATCAACAACGCCTACCGCGCGCTCGACTCCGTCGGCCGTCTCGTCGAAGCGTTCGAGGCGGCTGAGTCCTCACGCCGCTCGACGGTCACCACCGCCGACGTCATGCCGGACGACGCGCCGGTCGTGCGCATCGTCAACATGCTCATCAGCCAGGCGGTACGCGACCGCACCTCCGACATCCACATCGAACCGCAGGACGACACGCTGCGCGTCCGTTACCGCATCGACGGCGCCCTCGCCGACGCGGTGTCGCTGCCCGAAGCACTCGGGCCGGCGATCATCAGCCGCATCAAGATCATGGCCGGGCTCAATATCGTCGAGCGCCGGCGCCCGCAGGACGGTCAGATCAACCAGGAGATCGACGGCCGGATGCTCGACATCCGCGTCAACACGATGCCGACGATCTGGGGCGAAAAAGCCGTCATGCGAATCCTCGACCGCAAGCGCACGCTCCACACGCTCAACGACCTCGGCATGCCGCCCGAGATCCACGCCCGCTACGCCAAGCAGGTGCGATCCCCCGTCGGCATGCTCGTGTGCGCCGGGCCGACCGGTTCGGGCAAGACCACCACGCTGTACGCCACGCTCAACGAGATCAACAGCCCGACGGCAAACATCACGACACTCGAAGATCCCGTCGAGTTCGTCTTCCCGTCGATCAATCAAGTGCAGATCAACGAGCAAGCCGGCATGACCTTCGCCGGTGGCCTGCGCGCCATCCTGCGCCAGGACCCCGACATCATCCTTGTGGGTGAGATTCGCGACGTCGAGACGGCGCGCCTGGGCGTGCAAGCGGCACTCACCGGACACTTCGTGCTTTCCACCATCCACGCCAACGACAGCGCGTCGGCTTTGCACCGCTTCGTCGACATGGGCATCGAGCGGTTCCTGATTGCGTCATCGCTGTCGATGGTCGTGTCTCAGCGTCTATTGCGTCGCACGTGCCCGCACTGCCGTGTCGCGCGGCCGTTGTCGGTCGACGAGGAGGCATTCTTCCTTGAGTACGCGCGTGACTTTGCCGGAAAGACGACGTTCTTCTACGGGGAGGGCTGCAACTTCTGCTCCGGCACCGGCTACCTCGACCGGGTGGGGATCTATGAACTCCTCACGATGACCGATGACATGCGGCGCCTCGTCGTGGAGAACGCACCGCACGAGGAGCTGAAGAAAATGGCGGTTTTCCAAGGAATGAGCACGTTGCTCGACGAAGGTCTAAGGCTCGTCAATCAGGACGTCACCACGGTGGCCGAGGTCATGCGAACGGTCTATACGACCTAAAATTTGCGATAATTCCGTGGGCGGTTAGAGGGGACAGCTGGGGCGGTACATGGCGACGACTTTCAGATATGCCGCGGTGGGAGCCGACGGCAAGGAAGTAACCGGCTCGATCAAGGGCACGTCGGTTCACGGCGTCGCGTCCATGCTCGTGGACAAGGGTCTTGAGATTCGGTCCGTCCGTAAGAAGGCGAACCCCCTCAAGTTCGAAATCACCGCCGTCAAGGCGAACCGCGCCGACGTCATGCACTTCTCGCGGCAGCTCTCGGCGTTCATCAAAGCCGGCGTGCCCGTGGCCGACGCCATCGAAATGCTGCACGCCGAGATGAAGGACAAGGTCCTCAAAGGCGTGCTCATGGACATGGTGGAGTCGCTGCGCCGCGGCGAGAATCTTTCCAACGCGATCGCGCCCCACTCCGAGGCCTTCCCTCCGTTCTACGTGAGCGTGCTCAAGTCCGTCGAGGTCACGGGCCAGCTCGACGTTGTCCTCGACCAGCTATCGCAGTACCTGGAGCGCGACCTCGAAGCGCGCCGCAAGATCAAGGCCGCGCTCGCCTATCCGGTGATGGTGCTGTGCATGTCAGTCGGCGTCGTCGGCATCCTCGCCGGCTTCGTGCTGCCCCGCTTCAAGGGATTCTTCAAGGAATTCGACGCCAAGCTCCCGCTGCCGACCCGCCTGTTGCTTGGCTTCACCGACATCACCACCAACTACTGGTGGGTGTTCGCCGCGTTCGCCGTCGTCGTCACAGCCTTGTTCCTCACGGTCGGGCGCACCTACGGAGGCAAGCGGGCGAAGCACAAGGCGATGCTGCGCATGCCGCTGGTCGGTCCGGTGGTGCAGTACGCCGTCGTCGAACGGTTCTGCCGTGTGCTCTCCTCGATGGTGAATGCCGGCGTACCGCTGCCGGAATCGCTGCGGCTCGCCGCCGAGGGAGCCAACAACGTGCCGTTTACCGAGGCGATCATGCGGGCCCGCCACGAGATGCTCGAAGGCCGCGGCCTCGCCGAACCAATCGGCGAAACCAAGATGTTTCCCGCTGCCGTTACGCAAATGCTGTCGGTGGGCGAGAACACCGGCACACTCGACAGCCAGCTCGAGTCGATGGCGGTGTATTACGAACGCGAGCTGGAGTACAAGCTCAAGAACCTCACCACGATGTTCGAGCCGATGGCGATTCTCTTCGTCGCCGGCATCGTCGGGTTCGTCGCCGTCGCTCTCGTGTCCGCGATGTACGGCGTGTTCAACCAGGTCAAGACGTGACCGCTCGGCGGCGCTCGCGCGACAGCGGCTTCACCCTGATCGAGGTTCTGGTCACAGTTGCCATTGTCGGTATCGCGTTCGTCGTCTTCGTGGCCGGTATGGGGATCGCCATCACGAGTGCCGACCTCCATCGGCAACTGGCGACCGGTCAAGCGAGCATCCGCAACTTCGCCGAAGCCGTAAAGGCGGCACCGTACGTGGATTGCGCGTCTACGACGAGCTACGCCGGCGTTTACAGCCCGACGCCTGCCGACCGCTTGTCCGCCGCCAGCTCGTTTACCAACGCGACGGCACACGTTGCGCCCGACGCTGGTGACACGGCACCGGCCGGCGCACTGTTGACGTTCTTCGCTTTGGCGCGCGGCAGCTCGTTCAGCACGCCGAGCGCGATGGGCGAACGTTGGGACCTGGCATCGGGCGCGGCGAGCGCGACCGACCGCGTCACCGCCGCGCTCGACGATCAGCAGTGGTCCGGCGGCGCCACCGGGACCCGCGCGGCGACGTCGGAAAGCGCCGGCGACTCCGTGGCCCAAACCGTCGTGCTCCCAGCTGCTGGGTCGCTCGTGTTGCGAGGAATGTCGACGGCGACTGTCACGCCGCCGCCGCCGACCACGACCACGAGCGCCAGCACGACCACCACCACCGTTGTTCCGACGATCACCTTGGCGAAGCCGCCGGGCACCGTTGCGGGCGACGAGATGGTCGCGCAGATCGCCGTCCGCGGCGGCAACGCCGCTTCGATCACCGCACCCACTGGGTGGATCCTGGTCAACGCCAAGACGAATGGGGCATCGGTGCTCTCGGCGATCTTCCAGCGCACCGCGGCGTCCTCCGACGCTGCGTCATATACGTGGGCCCTCGACTCGCCCCGCGACGCGGCGGGTGGCATCGTCGCGTACGGCGGCGTCGCCGCCAGTTCGTACACCGCCACGATCTCGTCGGTGTTGTACTGGACGGGTACGTCGTTCGACGCGTCGTGCCCATCGCCCGACACCGGACTCCAACGCGTGTCGCTTCGCATTGCTTCGAGTGACGGCAACGATGTCGAGACTGTCGACTTGGTGAAGCGCCGGCCATGACTGGACGGAACGAGCGCGGCTACACCCTCATCGAGACGTTGGTCGCGATGGTGATCGCGAGCACTCTCCTCGCGGGCATGTTGTCGGCGCTATTCGTCGGGCTGCGCACCATGGACAACACCAACAAGAAGATCGCGGGTTCGAACGACACCGAGCTCGTCGCCGGCTACTTCACGACGGACATCGCCAGCGCCGAGTCGATCTCGACGAGCGGCACGACCAGTCATCGTGCACCGAGCGTCGCTCCGTCGAGCAACAACAACGTGCTCGTGAGTTTCTGGACGCTCAACACCGGAACGTCACTCACCGTCCCCGACAGCATGGCGGAGATCTGGGACGGCGCGTCCACGGGCCCTTTGTCGAGCGGGCGCGTCACCGTCGGAGTCGGTGACGAGCTGCTGACCTCCACCGGCGCGACGGGAGACCGAGTCGCCGACTCCGCGGCGGGGGCCAGCTCGCTTACGCACAGCGTGACGTTGGCGCCGGCCGCGCTGCAGTCGATTGCTCGCCGCGGCTCGGCGAGCGCGAGCACGTCGGGTGCGGCGAGCCTGACGATCGGACGGCCGGCAGCGACGCAAAGCGGCGACGTGCTGCTGGCGCAGGTCGGCGTGCGCGGCGGCTCGACGGTGACGATGTCGACGCCATCGGGTTGGACGCTGCTCGAGCGTCGTTCGGCCGGAAGCGCGATCCAGTCGGCAGTCTTCAGCCACACCGCGGCGAGCGGCGACCCTGCCAGTTGGACGTGGGCGTTCGGCGCCAGCCAGGAGTCCGCCGGCGGCATCGTCGACTATTCGGGTGTCGGCACCGTGAGCCAGCACGCCAGCGGCGTCAATCCGTGCGGCGGCCTCCCGTCAGCGCTGCTCCTCAACTGGACCGACCGCGGCACCCCAAACGTGGCTCACGAAGTCAGTTACTCGATCAGTTCCACCGGCGGCGAGACCGTCTTGCTCCGCCAACACTGCACCGGCACCAACCGGACGCCGACCGACACGCAGAGCCTGGCGCGCGCTCTGGCGGCGACCACGGCGGCCTCGGCCACCTGCGAGCCCGCGGCCTGCGGCCCCACCACCGCGCCCGTCACCGTGACGTTGACGCTCACCGAACCACCCGATCTTCACTCCACCGTTCAGCGGACCTACCAGCTCCGCGGCACCACGAGGACGAACTAATGAACCGCATCAAGCGCAACGAGCGCGGTAGCGCATTACTCATCGCTCTCATCTTTCTTGCCGTCTTCTCCCTCTGGCTCACCGCCACGCTGACCTCGACGCAGAGCAGCCTGCACATCAGCCAGACCAAGCGCGTCGAGCCGGGACACCTCTATGGCGCCGACGGTGCCGTCGAGCAGGCGATCCAGACGGTTCGCTTCGATCCAGCCAAGGGCGTCGAGGGTGACACCACGTGCGGGACCACCGCGTCGCTCAACGGCCGCACCTACTACGTGCAGTGCCAACCGCAGCCGGGCAGCGGCAAGAGCGCCGTCGGCGGGAGCAGCCCACCGCTCGGAATCCTGGCGCTGTCGACCGGCCAGGGCGGCGAGGTCGGTTATCGCCAACGCAAGAACGGCTCGGTACGTGTCGACGGCGGCATGTTCTCGCGGTGGGGTGTCGACTTCCAGAACGGCTCGACGTGCCCGGGTACCAACTGCCAGCAGCTCAACCTGTGCCCCAACAACGAGAAGACAGTGAGCGACGCCATCTTCGTGGGCGGCGGGCAGAACAACAACACGCCCACCAAGACGGTGACATCGTTCTCGGCGAACTGGGTCAACGAGACCGGCACGCCCGCTGACACCGACAACGACGGCTCGAACGAGACCGACGTGGGGGTGCCGATACGCGGCAGCGGCATACCCTCGGGGTCGACCATTTCGAATGTCGTAACCGCAGCGAACGTCACGATTTCGGCCAATACGACGGTCGTCGGGCTCAACCGGTCGGTGGCGTTCCGAGAGAACTATCCGGCCCTCAACAGCCAGTGCCACCCGTCGGCTTCGGCGCACGGCGACGCGCGCGTCGTCGGCATGGACTGCCCGCGGGATCGCATCACCGCCGGGAGCTTCCACTGCAACGTGTCGGCGCTCGACCCGCTGAACCCCAGCGATCCCCTTTACCCGCCCGATGCCACCACGTTCACGCCGCAGTCCGTCTACGGCTCCGGCGCGGGCCAGGCCACCGCGATCACTATCTCGGGGACCATGGAGGGCAACAACCTCGGCTCGAACGCCATTCACGCGGGCGACTGGATCGCCGGCGGCTACCACCTGCAGGGCCAGGCTGGCACGCCCTACACGTTCGCCAACGCCAAGGTGACGATTCCGGTGAGTTGCACGGATGGCGACAGCGTGGTGGGCAACATCGTGGTGCCCCTCGCGGCAGGTCCGTGGACGCCGACGTCGACGGGCTGGTATCCGTGGCTCGCGGGCACGAACCCGTCGAACGAGCCGGTCGTGCCGTACGAGGGGTCGGTGCAGGCGCCCGACCTGTGCAACGGCAACGCGATGTACGACACCAGCACCGGCGCCACCTTCACCGCCGATCTGTCGTCGACGGGTTCGACGAGCGGCGTCTCGATCCAGTTCCACTACCGCGACCCGAATGCCAAGGGGAAGGGCAATCACAACTGCGCCGACTCGCACGACAGCGGCTCGATGCAGGCCGACGTGTGCGGCGCGTCAGTGAGCAGCACCTACGCCTCGAGCCCGACGGCCTGCCCGACCAGCAAGATCGTGACGTTCAGCCCCGGTCGCTACACCGATGCCGCTGGCCTGTCGTCGCTCATCAATTCCTGCGACGGCAAGCTGTTCTACTTCCAGCCCGGCACATACGATTTCGACTTCACCGGTCAGTCGACACCGGTCCTGAAGATGAACAACGGCAACTCGACCGTGGTTGGCGGCAACGCGACGTGGGACTCGCGCGGCGTGTTCACCGCATCGATGAGCAAGGGCTCGACGTCGATCACCACGCCCACTTCGACGTTCAGCGCCGCCGATGTCGGCAAGTACGTCAACAGCAGCGGTACGGCACTCGCGTTCGGCACCAAGATCACCGCGGTGGCGGACTCGACGCACGCGACGCTGTCGGCGGCACCGGACTCCAAGATCACCAACGGCAACTTCACCATCGGCAGCCAGGACTCGATGTGCGACAAGCGTTCGACTGTCGATCATCCCGGCACGGAGTTCATCTTCAGCGGCCCGAGCCAACTCCAGGTCAGTGGGAGCCGCTTCGAGATCTGCTCGCCCGTTTCCGGCAACCGCCAGCAGATCGCCATCTACGGAGTCGAGACACCCAACGGACAGCTCGTGGCGCAGAACGGCTGCGTTTCGGCAACGCCATATCCCGGTAGCGGCTGCGCGTTCATCGACGTCGACGGCGTGATGATCGTCCACGGCACGGTCTACGCCCCCCTGGCCGCCGTCGACATGACGAACAAACAGGTGAACTTCCAAGTGGTCAGCCGCGGGATCATCGCCCGCACGATCGATCTCGAGGTGTTCCCCAACGCTCAGTTCACCGACCCGATCATCTATTCACCCGACTACGGCAACGTCGTAGGCGCAGATCGCGAGATGCTGTTCGTCGCTTGCCCGGACAAGCCGTGTACGTCGGGCGGCGTGCCGGCGCTGCGGTCGATGGTGCGCGTGGTCGATCACGACACCGACAACAACATCAGCCCGGGATACAAGGCAAAGGTCGAGTCCTGGACGATCCTCACACACTGAGCGCGAGCGCGGCGGCGGCCACAAATACGAGCGCCGTCGCGGCCTCGATCAGCGGGTAGCGCGCTGAGATCGGTGCGCGGCACGCCCGGCAGCGTCCGCGTAGAAGCAACCACGACACGACCGGGATGTTGTCGCGCCACGCGATCGCCGTCCCGCATTCGGGGCAACGCGACGGCGGATCGCTGAGCGACTCGTGCCGCGGCAACCGGTAGACCGCGACGTTGAGGAAGGAGCCGAAGGCGAGGCCGAACAGCGCGGCGAACACGAGGACGACGGCGGTCACGGTGTGAGGCTATCGACGCCGCATAACCTCGACGCGTGGCCAAAGCGCAAGTAGAAGCCGTCGCAAGACTTCTCGACGTCATGTGGGAAGAGAAGGGTTCGGACTTGCTCATCACTGCGGCTTCCCCACCGCTGATGCGCGTCGACGGCTCTCTGCGTCCGCTGCCGGGCGAGCCGGTGTACTCCGCGGAGATCACGCAGCAACTCGTGATGGGCATCATGGACATGGAGTTGAAGGCACGGTTCAAGAAGGCCAAGCAGCTGGACTTCTCGTTCAGCTACCGCGATCGCGCGCGCGTGCGCGTGAACGCCTTCCGCCAGAAGGGCACACTGGCGATGGCCCTGCGCGTCATCCCGAACAAGGTGCCGACCTTCGACGAGCTCGGCCTGCCCCCGATTGTCGAAGAGTGGGCGATGCTGCCGCAGGGATTCGTGCTCGTCATCGGCGCCACCGGCTCGGGTAAGTCGACCACCCTCGCTTCCATGATCGGCCACATCAACCGCAACCGGCCGTGCCACATCATCACGATCGAAGACCCGATCGAGTACATCCACACGCACGCGGTGGCGGCAGTGGAGCAACGCGAGATCGGCGAAGACACCGAGAGCTTTCCCCTGGCCTTGCGCGCCGTCCTGCGCGAAGACCCCGACGTCGTGCTTGTCGGCGAAATGCGCGACCTCGAGTCAATCCAGAACGCGCTCACCATCGCTGAGACCGGCCACTTGGTGTTCGCCACGTTGCACGCCAACGACACCGCGCAGGCGGTCGACCGCATCGTCGACGTGTTCCCCGGTGAAGAGCAGCAGCAGATTCGATTGCAGCTCGCCAACACGCTCGTCGGCATGCTGTACCAGACGCTTGTGCCGCGCATCGGCGGCGGGCGCGTGGCCGCCATCGAAATTCTCGTAGGCACGAACGCCGTCAAGAACTTGATCCGTGAAGGCAAAAGCCGCCAGATCCGAAACACGGTTGCCACCGGTCAGCGCGACGGCATGCAGACGCTCGAGGCCCGGCTCGACGAGCTCGTGCGAGACGGTGTGATCACGTTCGACGACGCGGTGGCCCGCAGCATGCACCCGCACGAGATAACGAACCCAAACGCCAAGCCCGCCGGCGAACCCGTGCCAACCAAGCGCGGTCTGCGTCGATAGACGCGAAGAAGGACCCGGCCGAAGCCGGGCCCTTCTTCAGTGAACCTTGGTTAGTGCTGAACTACGCGCACTTCCCGGCCTTCGGGCCAGTCGTTGCAGCGGAGATGGTGTAAGCGGTAGCCGCTGGCGACGTGCCCGTCAGGGTGATGTCGTGATAGTCCGACTCCGCGTCAAGCAGGCCGGCGCTGACGAGATCGGCCTCGCTGCGGTAGCCGCCGTCCTTGGCGAACGACGCCTCTTCGCTGGTGGCCAGCGTGCGCTTGTCGATCTTGCACGCGCTGTCCTGACCCTTGTCGCTCAGGCCGCTCACGGCGAAGACGACGACGGCGGCCAGGATGCCGAGGATAACGATGACGACGAGGAGCTCGATGAGCGTGAAGCCACGCTCATTCCGCATCCGCTTCATGTCCTTGATCAAGGTATTGCCCCTCTGTGTGGTTTGGATTTGGGTTTGTATGGATGTGCAACTAACTCGGGCCGACGCCATTGTCAGTCCAAGTCTCCGACCCGAAAGTTTTCCCTCAGCTTCCCCAAGCAAGGTGTTGCACGAGCGCGGTTAGGCGTGCTTCAAATTCGTGCTGCCCCGCACTTGCGATGGAAGAGTACGGACGGACTAGTCAGTCGTCAACAAAGGCATAGTGAAGGTTTGGTGTCACGGCCGGTCAAAATGCTTGACCAAACCCGAGAAAGTGTCCGGTTACTACAAAGTAATACGCCGATCAGCGGATGACGGAGCCAGTGGACACCGCTTCGAACACCGAACCCGGGATGCGCTTGAGGTCGCCGAGGGCGTCGTCGTTCCAACGGTCGTCGTGTTCGCCTGACACGTACCAGTTCGAGCCGTTGTCGGCGACGATCATTCCGTAGCGCTTCAACGCCGCGCAGATCACTTGGACGTCCGCGCTGTAGGCCGCGCACGAGTACGACGCCTTCATGCGTAACCGCAAACCCATCGGCGGCAGGTTGGCGTCAGTCGACGAGCTGGCGTAGTGCGTCGCGGGGTGAATGAAGCCGCGCTGCGTATGGGCGACGGTGAATCGCAGTGCGTGCTTGATGACGCCGGCGCGCACTTCGTCGTAGCGGACGAGGCCGGCGTAGATGGGAAGTCCGGCGGCGTCGGCGGAGGTCCAGTAGTCGGGACGCAGCGCGTTGGAACGCAGGTCGAACTTGGCGCCCGAGCCGGCGTGCCAGCTGCCGTCGGCGTTCTTGTGCGAGTCCCACATCTCGTAGAGCGCGCAGTGCGCGTCGTCCACGACGATCACGTGGCGGTCGCCGCTCGACGCGTCGCCGCCCTCGACCGGCGCGTTCGGTGGAATGGGGTAGGGACCCGGATCGCTCTCGTCGGCGTAGTCGAAGCTGACGGGGACGAGCGGCTGGCCGGCGCCGACGTGCACGTCGGGGATGCCGATGGGCGCGCCGTTCCACGACGTGCCGAAATCGGGGTGCAGGTTGGTCGACGCTCCGATCGAGGCGATGTAGTTCGCCGAGTTCGGGTCGACGGGGTAGTTCGAGATGTCGGTGTTCCACGCGCTGTCTGCGGGGAAGACGGTGCAGGCGCCGGTCGACGGGCGGGTCGTGGTGGTCGTCGCCGGCTTGCTCGTGGTGGTGGTGGTGCGACGGGTAGTGATCGTCGTCGTCGTCGGCTTGCTCGTGGTGGTGGTGGTGCGACGGGTAGTGGTCGTGGTGCGCTTGCGCACGCGGGCGGCGACCGACGTGAAGGTGCGGGGCTGCTTGTGCGGCTGTACCACGATGAACGTGCCGACGACGGCCAGCGCCACCGCGAGGACGAGCAACCGCCGCTTCACCGTCACCATCGGCCTATCGGCCTAGCACGGTGTCGGCTGAAGGGCCCACGCCGCGTCCAATTTCGGTGTTACACCCCCTCTGTACGATGCCGTGTATCGCAGTTCGTTCGGGGACTGCCTAGGTCGTCCGATTCCTGCTCAAGGAGTCGCGCGTGAACGAGTTTCTCGTTTCCGGGTTGCGCAAGCTGGTGGAGAAGACCGCCGACGAATTCGATCCGGCGCTGCTGTCTCCGCTGGCTGCGACGCGCGCCATCGAGGAGTGGGCGGCGATCGAGAAACTGGCGTGCGCCCAGAAGTTACTCACGGCGGCGCGCGCCGAGGACGTGGGTCTCGATGCCGAGGGAATCGTTGCCGACTCGTCGGGCGTGCCCACGGGAGCGGCGCGCAAGCAGACGAAGGCAGCGCGCCAGGCGAAGGGCAAGACGCGCGACGCCTTCGACCGCGGCAAGCTCTCCCCCACGCAGGCGGGTGCGATCGCCGACGCGGTGGCGGCGAATCCCGACGCCGAGGATTCGTTGCTCGAGCTCGCCGCGCGGGCGTCGACGACCGAGTTGCTGAACGAGTGTGAGCGGGTGAGGCGCGAGGCGAGCGACGATTCGTCGTTGGCGGCGCGCCAGCGCGCCGCGCGATTCATGCGCACGTGGAAAGACCGGCTCGGCATGACCCGCGGCTCGTTCGCGCTCGAGCCGCTTCTCGGCGCCAAGCTCGTCGCCGAACTCGAGGCGCGGGCGCAGCGACTCTTCCGCGAGCAGGCGCGGGGCGGAGGCACACCCGACACGTTGGAGCACCGCCTGGCCGACGCGCTCGCCGGGATGATCGGCGACCTCGGTGGGCGCAGGCGCGGGCCGCGCACGGTGGTGCGGCTCATCGCGACCAAGGAAGCCGTCGAGCGCGGCTATTTGCTGCCGGACGAGAAGTGCGAGACGGCCGAAGGGGACCACGTACCGCTGTCGGTGCTCGACGAGGCGCTCCAGGAGAAGGACACGCTCGTGCAAGAGGTGATCGACGCCTCGAAGATCATCACCTACAAGAAGTACATCCCGAAGCGAATACGCGACGCGCTCGAGAGCATCGGCGTGTGTTGCTCGGTGCCGGGGTGCGGGCGGACGAAACGGCTTCAGATCGATCACACCCACGAGCGGCGTGACGGCGGGCCGACGACGCTGGCGAATCTTGGCTGGCTGTGCCCGTACCACCACCGGCTGAAAACGGCGCGCCTCTACGACCTCTGGCACGACGAGCAGGGATGGCACTGGGAGTCGCGACGCGCTCGCGCGCCCGATGCGGTGGTCGGCTAGTGCCGCGCCAGCACGCGCGCCGCCGAGGCGCCGAGGAACTCCGACATCGCTTCGTCGGAGAGCGGCAGGGCGCGGGCGGCGTCGAGCGCCTTCTTGGTCGGCAGGACGGGGTGGTCGGAGGCAAACCACACGCGGCCACGGCCCCGCGACGAGTTCATGAACGACACCAGCGCCGGGTCCATGTAGGTGGCGAGGTAGGCGCTGGTCATCAGAAAGAGGTTCGGCCACTTGAGCATGTACTGCATCACGAGCGACTCGTACGGATGTCCCATGTGGGCGCCGACGACGGCGAGGTTGGGGAAGTCGATGAGGATGTCCTCGAGCAGTTGCGGGTGCTGGCAGGCCGAGCGCACTTGCGGGCCGGGGACGCCGATGTTGATCGACACCGGCAGGCCGGCCTCTTCGCACGCGGCGTACACGGGGTAGTAGAGGCGGTGATTGAGGTCGTACTGCTCGACGAGCGGGGTCACGCGGATCATGACGACGCGGTCGTGCTGGGCCAGCTCGCGCACGCGCGCGGCGTTGGCGGTGGGCGTGGCGGCTTTGTCGACCGTGGCGCTTACGAGGAAGCGGCCGGGGTGGGCGTCGGCGACGGCGAGGAAGTCCTCGGCGGCGAACATGCCTTTGCGGTGGGCGGCATCGGGGGCGCGCAGGCCGCTGGTGAGCACGCCGGTGTCGACACCTGCGTCGTCCATGGCGGCCACGAGGCCGTCGACCTCGCTGCCCTTGGAGAGATCACCGAAGAGGTTGGCGGCGCCGGCGTTCTCCTTCTGGGCCGCCCATTGCGCGGCGAACCGCGCAGGAAACAGGTTGACCCAGGCGTCCACGATCACGGAGCGCAACCTAGTTTGAGGGTCGTGCGAGCGGTCGTGATCGGGGCGGGCATCGGCGGGTTGACGGCGTCGATCGCGTTGGCTCGGGCGGGGTACGAGGTGGTGGTCGTCGAGCGCGACGACACGCCGATGCCGAGCGACGTCGAGGGGGCGTTCGCGTGGGACCGGCGCGGGGCGCCGCAGGTGCGCCACACCCACGGCTTTCCGGCGCTCATCCGGGCGACGCTGCGCGACCACTTCCCCGACGTACTCACAGCGTTGCTCGACGCGGGGGTGCGCGAGGTGAGCGTGCTGCCAGCGGCCGTCACGCCCGACGTGGCCGACTACGAACGCCACAAGGAAGACCTGCAGGTGCTGGCGACGCGGCGCACGACGCTCGAGTTCGTGCTGCGGCGCTGCGCACTGGGCGAGCGCGGCGTGGAGTTCGTGACGGGCGCAGCCGTCGAGGGCTTGGCGGTGGGCGACGGCGCGGTGCGTGGGATTCGCTTGCACAGCGACGTGATCGAGGGCGACGTTGTCGTGGCGGCGAGCGGGCGGCGGTGCGCCGCGCCGGCGTGGTTCGCCGAGCACGGGCTGCACGTGGAAGAGGAAGAGCATCCGACGGGCACGATCTACCTGTCGCGGTTCTACCGCTCCGACGAAGCGCCGATGGGATACGTCGGGGGGCGGCGGGCCGGGCTCGGCTTCGTCGTCGCCGGGGCCGACAACGGCGCCTACTCGGCCACGCTCGCGGTGCCCGCCGACGATGCGGAGTTGCGGGCGCACCTGCTCGACGAGGACCACTTCGAAGCGGTTCTGCCGCTGTTCAAGGAGATGCGGCCGGTCGTCGAACGGCAGGGCGAGCCACTCACCGGCGTGCAGACGATGGGCGGTCTCATAAACCGCATCCGCCGCTACCCGCGGCTCGACGGCTTCTTCGCCATCGGCGACTCGCACACGTGCACCAACCCGCTGTACGGCCGCGGGTCGTCGCTGGCGGTGTTGCAGGCGGTGCTGGTGCGCGACGCGCTGGAAGGGGGTGAGGACTACGAGGCGGCGAGCCAGCGGCGCGTCGAGCCGTGGTACGAGATGTCGTTGCTCACCGACAAGCCCGAGGCCGCGAACCTGAGCGGGTTCGATTTGCAGTCGATGCGGCGGGCGACGGTGTCGGACGACCCCGAAGTGGCCGTGCAGATGACGCGCATGATGAGCCTGCTCACAACGCCGACGGAGTTGTTCAGCGATCCGGCGTTGGTGGCGCGGCTACAAGCAGCCGGTGAGCCGAAGCCAAAGCCGCCGCCAGCGAAGGTGCTGACACGAGACGACTTCCTCAGGGCAGGCGCGTGACGGTGCCGAGGTGGCCGAGGACGGTGCGGTACGTGTCGTCGTTGTCGCGGGAGATGAAGTCGTGGACGCGCTTTTCGAACAGCCGCCGTAGGAGGGGATTCTTCACTTCGTAGACCTCGACGAAGGTAAGGCGGGTGGTGTTGTCGTCGACGGCCTCGAGGGTGTGCCAGCCCGACGTCCGCGACCACAGCGGCTTGCCGACGGCTTCGTAGCGGGCGTACTCGTTCTTGCGCGCCTCGACCACGACTTCGAACGACTCGGCGACGCCGCCTGAGAGCAACCACTTCGGCACCGGAAAGGTGGCGGTGCGCACGAGACCGGCGCCGTCGTCGTCGCCGTCCTTGAGGATCGTGATGGTGCCGTTGGGGTGTTCGAAGGTGCGCGGCACGGTGGCGCCCTCCGGCGTCTTGGGGTGGAACATGCGCCACACCTTGTAGTGGGGAGCGGTGACCTCGAAGGTCACCTCGTGGCGGATCATTCGCCCCAGGTGTCGAAGTAGGTGATGTCTTCGGCGGGCGGGCGCTTCGCCGGCTTGAAGTCCGTGCCGACGGTGTAGGCGACGGGGAACAGCGCCACCTGGGTCATGTTCTCCGGAATGCCGAGGAGGGCGGCGACGTCGGCCTCCTTGAACAGGTGCAGCGTGGTCCACACCGAGCCGAGGCCGCGCGACCGCAGCGCCAGGAGGAACGACCACGCCGCGGGCATGATCGATCCGTACGCCGACGCGGCGGCGCCGTTCGAACTCAGGTTCACCGGCCCTTCGATGCAGGGGATCACGTGTACGGGCACCCGGGGGAGGATGTCGGTGAGCAGCAGCGCGCTCTCGTACACCCGCCGCGTCTGCTCGTCGTTGTCGGCGTTGCCCGCCGCCATCGACAGGTACACCTTGCCCACGGCGTTGTACGCCTCGGCGATGGCAGCGCGCTTGGCGGGGTCGGTGACGACCATCCAGCGCCAGCCCTGCATGTTGCTGCCCGTGGGCGCCTGCTGCGCCAGCCGGATGCAGTCGAGGATGACGCCGCGCTCGACCGGCCGCTCGAGGTCGAGTCGCTTGCGTACGCTGCGCGTCGTCGAGAGCAGCCGGTCCGTTTCGTTCAGGTCAAAAGGCGCATCGGACACGCCCGGACGCTAGGCGTGCTGACGATCAGGTGACGAACTCCGGGTTGGCTGAAATCGTGGGGTAATTCGCCTTGCCGCCAACCGGGGCAGGGCGCACGATAGGGCCATGGCCCCGAGACGCATCGTCGTCGTCGTGTTCGACGGCATCCAAAGCCTCGACGTCACCGGTCCCGTCGAGGTGTTCTCCACCGCCAACCGGGAGACCGGCGCCGACCACTACCGCTTCGAGGTGGTTTCGTCGTCGGGCCGCGACGTGGTCGCTAGCAGCGGCCTGCGCTTCGGCGTCGACAACACCATCAGCGCGGCGCGCGGCGCGATCGACACCCTGGTCGTCGTAGGCGGCGGCGGCACCACCGACGCGCTGCGCGACACGAAGCTGATCGAGGATGTGCGCCGCTTGGCCCGACGCAGCCGCCGGGTCACGAGCGTGTGCACCGGCGCGTTCCTGCTCGCCGAGGCCGGAGTGCTCGACGGCCGGCGCGCGACCACCCACTGGCAGTCCTGCGACCTGCTGGCGCGGCGCTACCCGCGGGTCACCGTCGACCCCGACCCGATCTTCGTGCGCGACGGCAACGTCGTGACCTCGGCCGGCGTCACCGCCGGGATGGACATGGCACTGGCGCTCGTCGAGGACGACCTTGGCCGCGACGCGTCGCTGGCGGTCGCCCGGCGGCTCGTCGTATTCCTGCGCCGCCCGGGTTCCCAGTCGCAGTTCTCGGCCCAGCTCGCCGGGCAGCTGGCCCAGCGCGACCCGCTGCGCGACGCGCAGCACTTCATCGCCGAGCATCCCGACGCCGACTTGTCGGTGGCGGCGCTGGCGCGCCGGGTCGGCATGAGCGAGCGCAACTTCGCCCGTTGCTTTCGTGACGAGGTCGGCATGACGCCGGCGCGCTATGTGGAGCAGGCGCGCATCGAAACGGCGCGCCGGCTGCTCGAGGAAACGGACGAGGGCGTCGACGCCATCGCCCGCGCCGCCGGTTTCGGCACCGCCGAGACGATGCGGCGCGCCTTCGTGCGGATCGTGCGCACCAACCCCAACGACTACCGAAAGAGGTTCGCCGCATGAGTACGCAGATCGCCATCGTCGCCTTCGAAAACATGGCGGCCCTCGACGCCGTCGGCCCGTTCGAAGTGCTCGCCCACTTGCCGAACGCGTCGACGCACTGGGTCGGCCTGCATACCGGCGTGGTGCGCACCGAGGAGGGCGCGGGCGTCGGCATCAACGTCGACGCCCGGCTCGAAGACGTGCCGCATCCCGACATCGTCGTGGTGCCCGGCGGTCGCGGCGAGCAGCAGTTGCGCGACGACCAACGCTTTCGCCAGTGGTTGCTCAGCGCCCACGAGACCACGACGTGGACGACGTCGGTGTGCACCGGCTCGCTGCTGCTGGGCGCCGCGGGTCTGCTGGCGGGCAAGCGCGCCACGAGCCACTGGCTGGCGCTCGACACGCTCGAGACGTTCGGTGCCGAGCCCACGCTCGAGCGCGTCGTCGTCGACGGCAAGATCATCACCGCCGCCGGCGTGTCGTCGGGCATCGACATGGCACTCACGTTGGCCGCGCTGCTCCAGGGCGACTTCGTGGCCCAGACGATTCAGCTCGGCATCGAATACGACCCGCAGCCGCCCTTCGACGCCGGTTCGCCGACCAAGGCCCCGGCGGCGGCCGTCGACCTGCTGCGCTCGCAGAGCCGCTTCCTGCTGACGGGCGCCTAGCGCGCCAGCGAACAGCGCACCGTCGTGCGGTTCTGTGCGCGCTCGACGGCGAACTCGTCGACCAAGGAGCGCACGATGTTCAGGCCTCGCCCGCGCTCGGCGTCGTCATCGGCTCCCCAAGTCCCGAAGGCGGCGCTGAACCCTGGGCCGCGATCTTCGACCTCGATGATGAGATGGCGATCGCTGTTGCGGATGCGCAGGGTCAATTCGTCGTGCGCGTTCTGCACCGCTTCGATGGCGTTGGTGCACAACTCGGACACGACGAGGAGCAGCGTGTGGCGCAGGCGCTCGTCGGTCGTCCCGGCGAGAAACGCACTGGCCGCACGTCGCAGCGCTCCCACCTGTTGGAAGCGTGCCGGCACCGCGAGTTCGAGCTCCGTGTCCATCATCTCCCGTCATCGCCCGAGGTGTTCCTACCCACATTTCAGGCCTGAAGCGGGAGAACCTCCGCCGCCAGTGCTTCGAGTTCCTCGGTCCACGACGCTGGATCGCCCGCAGGTACGACGACGAGCTTCGAAAAACCACGTTCGACGAAGGCCTCGAGCTGGCGGCGTAAGGCGGCGTGGCCGGCGGGTATCACCGACGTCGGGTCGAGGTCGGGCCGGCGCCGGTTGACCACCGCGGCGAGCAGCGGCGGCACTTCGGCGCCCGGCACGTATATGACGAGGGCGCCGAAGTGCTCGGGATCGATGGCGCGCCCCGCCTTGTCCGCCGCCTCCTCGACGACGGGACGCCCCGCCTGGGCGTCGTCGGGGGTGCAGAAGCTGGGCAGCCAGCCGTCACCGAGCCGGCCGACGCGGCGCAGCTCCGAGGGCGCCTGGCCGCCGAGCCACACGTCGGGCGGTGACTGCACCGGCTTGGGACCGATGGCGAGTCCGGCGTAGTGGAAGTGCTCGCCGTCGTGGTCGACCGCAGCTTCGCTCCAGAAGCGGCGGATCAGCGGCAGCGCTTCGTCGAACCAGCTGGCGCGCTGGTCTCGGGCGATGCCGAAGGCCTGCTGCTCGTTCGGGTCGGCGACGCCGAGGCCGAAGGCCGGCAGCGCCCGACCGTTCGACAGCCGGTCGAGGCTGGCCCACTCCTTGGCCACCAGCGCCGGGTTGCGTCCCGACAGCACCTGCACACTGGTACCCAGCTTGAGCTTCTTGGTGCGGCCGGCGGCGACGGCCAAGCCGATCATCGGGTCGGGCGCGTGACCCGTCGCCCGCTCCGACAGCCACAGCGAGTCGAAGCGCAGCCGCTCGAGGTCGTCGACCATGGCGCCGAAGCGTTCGCCGTCGAGGGCCCCGCTGAGCGAACCCATCCCGATGCCGATGCGGATTTTCATGCGAGCAACAGCTTGACACCCACCCCGAGACCGAGCACCACGATGAAGCCGCGCAGCAAGGGCACGGGGACGCGCTTGCCGACCATGGCGCCGAGGCGCGCCCCGACTACCGAGCCACCGGCGATGAGCGCGACGACGAGCCACGACACGTGACCCGAGAAGAGGAAGATCACCGCCGCGACGCCGTTCACGGTGAGCGCCAGCACGTTCTTCAGCGCGTTGGTGCGCGCCAACTCGTCGGGCAGCAGCACGCCGAGGGTGGCGAGCAGGATGATGCCTTGGGCGGCGCCGAAGTAGCCGCCGTAGATGCCGGCGAGAAAACAGAACACCGCGGCGAGGTTCTCGCTGTGATGCGTCGTGCCGCGGGCGGCGCGCGCCGCGGCCACCCGCGCCGTCACCCACGGTTGGAACAGCATCAGCAGCGCGGCGCCGATGACGAGTATGGGCACGACGTTGTCGAATACCTTCGAGGGCAGGGTGAGCAGCAGCACGGCGCCGGTGATGCTCCCGAGCGCGGAACCGATGCCGACGCGGCGGGTGCGGTGCGCCTGGCCTCGCAGTTCGTCCTTGTAGGCGTAGGCCCCGCTGATCGACCCGGGCACGAGACCGATGTTGTTGGAGACGTTGGCCGTCACCCGCGAGAAGCCGACGCCCAACAGCGTCGGGAACGTGATCAGGCTGCCGGATCCGGCGATGGCGTTGACGGCCCCGGCGCCCATACCGGCGGCGACCACCGCCAGCGCTTCGAGGCCCGTCACGGCGTTAGTTTGACCGGATGGTGACGCGCATCGACGAACTGGAACTTCCTGAAGTCGACTTGATGGGGTCGGTGGGCGAAGAGGCGCAGGCAAAGCTGGCCACGGCGCGCGCCCAGCACTGGCTGGCGAAGAACGTGTTCCTCGACACCTTCGGCTACTCCGTCACCCATTACGAGGACGTCGTCGCGATCCTGCGCGACCGCCGCTGGCACTCGGCCGTCGCCACCATGACCGACGCCATGCCCGAGATGAACCGGCCGCGCGAGCAGTCGATTCTGACGATGGAAGGCCCGAACCACTCGCGCCTGCGCCGCCTCGCCGCGCCGGCCTTCACCCCGAAGTCGGCCGACCGCCTGCGGCCCTTCATGCGCGACGTCATCAACGGGCTCGTCGACAAGGTGGCGGCGGCGGGACGCTGCGAGCTGATCGAGGACGTGTGCGAGCCGTATCCGATCCCGATCATCTGCGAGCTGCTCGGCGCGCCGAAGCAGGACTGGAAGCTGTTCTCCGACTGGGCCACCGACATCTTCCGCATCTTCAACGGCGAGTGGGAGAAGGACGGCCCACTCATCCAGGCCGCCAGCGAAGCGCTCGACTCCTACGTCACCGACCTCATCGCCCAGCGCCGCTCGACGCCAGGCGACGACCTGCTGTCGGACTTCATCGCGGCGGAAGAAGACGGCGATCGCATGTCGACGAGCGAGCTCGTGATGATGACCGATGCCGTGTTGATGGCGGGCACCGACACCACCCGCAACCAGCTGGCGTGCTCGGTGGCGTTGTTCACCCGTCACCCGGACCAGTGGGCGCTGCTGGCCGAGCGGCCCGAGCTCGCCACCGGCGCGGTCGAAGAGACCATGCGCATGCTCGGCGCCGTGCGCGGCACGGCCCGCGTCGCGTCCGAAGACATCGAGTACCGCGGCGTGCTGTTCCCGGCCGGCACGCTCGTCGGCACGAGCCTGGGCAGCGCCAACCACGACGAGGACGTGTTCCCCGACCCGTTCCGCTTCGACATCACGCGGGTCAACGAGAAGCCGCAGATGACCTTCGGCTCGGGCATCCATTTCTGCATGGGCGCCAACCTGGCGCGCGCCGAGTTGCAGGAAGCCCTCACGATCCTGTCGCGGCGCATGCCGAACCTGGCGACCTACGACGAGATCGAATGGAAGGCCGCCAACATCGGCATCTGGGGGCCGGCCAAGCTGCCGCTGACGTTTACGCCTTCGGCCCAGTAGACGACGCGGACCAAACGTCGCGGGTGCGCGGCATGCCGCTGTTGCCGTCAGCATCGGGCACGACGCCGAGCACTTGGTGCAGGCCGAGCCCGCCGTCCTCGAAGCCGACGGCCGAAGCCGCCATGTAGAGCCGCCACACGCGGGCGCGCGTCTCGCCGACGAGTTCGACGGCGCGGCTCCAGCTCGCTTCGAGATTGGCGACCCAGGCGCGCAGCGTGAGGGCGTAGTGCTCTCGCAGCGACTCGACGTCGCGCACTTCGAACCCCGCCGCCTCCATGGCGAGCACGACGCGGCCGACGTCGATCAGCTCGCCGTCGGGGAACACGTAGCGGCCCACGAAACTGTTGCGGCTGATGCGCGAGCCGCCGATCGAGGAGATGGCGTGGTTGAGCAGCCGCCCGTGATCGCCCAGCAGGGCGCGCAGCCCCGCGAAGTAGTCGGCCATGCGCTCGGCTCCGACGTGTTCGAACATGCCCACCGACGAGATGACGTCGAATTCGCCGCGCACGTCGCGGTAGTCCTGGAGGCGGATCTCGATGCTTTCGCTCAGCCCCGCCGCCTCGACGCGGCGCCGGGCGTACGCCGCCTGCTCCTCGCTGATGGTGACGCCGACGACGTGGGCGTCGTAGGTCTGCGCCGCGTGCAGCGCCAGCGAACCCCAGCCGCAGCCGACGTCGAGCATCCGGGCACCGCGACGCTCAGGCAGGCCGAGCTTGCGGCAGATCACGTCGTGCTTGGACGCCTGCGCCTCGACGAGGTTCATGTCGGGTTCGGTCCAGCGGGCGCACGAGTACGTCATCGAAGGGCCGAGCACGAGTTCGTAGAACTCGTTGCCGACGTCGTAGTGGTGGCTGATGGCGGACCGGTCGCGCCGCTTGCTGTGACGCCGGCCCCGCGGGCGCGCCTCTTCGGGCGGGGGCGACGGCGGGAGTCCGAGCGCACCGACGCGCGCCGCGGCAGCGACTCCGGTCGGGATCGTCCCCAGCGTCGACTGGAGGTGCAGACCGGCCGGTTTCAGCACGTCGATAAGGGTGAAGATGTCGCCGTCGACGTCGAGCTCTCCGGCGACGTAAGCGCGGCCCGGGCCAAGCTCGTTCGGCGCCCAGATGATGCGCCGCAGGGCGTTCGGCGTGATCACGCGAATCGTGCCCTTGGCGTCGGTCGAGCCGAGGGCGGAACCGTCCCAGAACTCGAGACGCACCGGCGGGTTCCCGATGAGTTTCCGGATCAGGGGTTGGAGCGACGTTGCGACGCCGCCCGACTGCGGAGCCATATCCCCAGGTTTGTTCCCCCGCCATAGAGTCGTCAACCAAAATGGGGTGTGCTTCCCGACGGCCGGCGCCTCGAGTTACCCAAACGCGGCGCCACCTGGGTGCACGATCTGCCGGGACCCCGCGCCGATGCACCCGCCGTCGTGTTGCTCCACGGCCTCGGCGCCACCGGCTTGCTCAACTGGTTCCCGTCCTTCGACGCACTGGCGCGCACGCACCGGGTGATCGCCGTCGATCACCGCGGCCACGGTCGGGGCATCAAACCGCGGGTCCGCTTCCGGCTCGAAGACTGCGCCGACGACGTCGCGTCGGTGATCCATCAGCTGGGCGTGGGTCCGGCCGTCGTCGCCGGCTACTCGATGGGCGGTCCGATCACGCAGCTGACGTGGAAGCGCCATCCCGACGTGGTGGCCGGCGTGGTGCTGTGCGCCACGAGTTACCGCTTCGGTCCCGCCGACATGCGCTTCGCGCCCATGGGCGACGCGCTCGGTCTGGGACTGCGCTTCACGCCGCGTCTCGTGCGCCAGCAAATGGTGCGCGGCGCCATGAACTTCAATCCACGCAACCGGCCGCGCCCCGACTGGGTCGTCGACGAACTCAACCGGCACGACCCCGCAGCCATCGTGGAGGCGACGATGGCCATCCGCCGGTTCGACTCGACGAATTGGATCGGCGAGATCGACGTGCCGGCGGCATCGGTCATCACGTTGTACGACCGCCTCGTTCCGCCGCGTCGCCAGGCGAAGCTCGCCCAGCTGACGCGGGCGGAAGTGTTCGAGGTGCAGGGCGGTCACGACGTCTGTGTGATGCGCCCCGACCGCTTCGTACCGGCGCTGGTGCGCGCGGTACGCGCGGTCACTGCGTGACTACTTGTCGCGGGACAGCTGGTGGATCTTGTCCTTCAGTGCGTCCACCTTGTCT
Source organism: Acidimicrobiales bacterium (assembly GCA_035546775.1). NCBI lineage: Bacteria > Bacillati > Actinomycetota > Acidimicrobiia > Acidimicrobiales > Acidimicrobiales bacterium. Next base: position 31,902 of record DASZWD010000046.1, on the reverse strand, counting down.
TCGGCCATGTCCTTGCCCTTGTCGACGAATTCCTTCGCCTTTCCGGCGGCACGGTCGGTCTTGCCTTCGTTCTTCAGACGGTCGTTGTCGGTGAGGTCGCCAGCGGCTTCCTTCACCCGGCCCTTGATTTGGTCGGCGTTTTGCATACCTAGGCAGTACCCGACCTGAGGCGCGAAATTCCGGTTATCGCGGCGTCGTGGTGGTAGTGCCGTAGCGGCCGACGTAGTCCTGACAACCGGCTTTGTCACCGGTCTGGCACGGGTTGGAGCCCGGTGGCGCCGTCGTGGTCGGGTGACTCGGCGGCGCGGTCGTCGGCGGCGGGGCGCTGTTGTTCGAGTCGCCGACCACGACGCGGCCGCCGCTGTTCGTCGGAGTGCCGTTGGCGACCGTCGTCGACGGATGCGTCCCCTTGAGCGTCGTCGGCGTCGTGCCTGACGCGCTGAACTCGGCGGCGGTGACGTCCGCTCCGGTCGCCACCGTCGTGGCCGTTGTCGCCGTCGTCGCCGCCGACTTGGCGAGCTTCTCGCAGCGCGGCTCGACGATGTCGCCGTTGCGGTCGGTGAGGCGCGCCGACTCGAGACCGAGGGGCAAGGCGTTCGCGGTGGTGACGGCCACGGTCACCGTGGCGATGCTTACGTCGCCCGAGGGGTCACGGTCGCGGTACTTAACGATGGCGTCGGTGCCTGACACCGCAGTGGCCGCCGGCGTGTATTCGAGCAAGGGATGGCTACCACCGGAGTCGACATCGGCCTCACCCGACGACACACTCATCACTTCGAATTGCAGACGATCGCCGTCGACGTCGGAGTCGTTGGCCAACACGTCGACCGTCACCGGTTGCCCCGGACGGGTGAAGGCGGCGTCGTTGCGGGCGACGGGCGGGCAGTTGCTCTTGCCGGCGGACAGGAGCCGGCCGCCGTCGCCACGCGACACAAAGGCCATCGCAGCCACTACAACGCCGACGAGGCCGAGCAGCAGCGGCACGTAAACCGCCGGCCGCCGCAGGTTGAACATCCGTGCAACGTTACCGGGGGCCGACGGTTCGCCCGAAAGTAGCCATGCAATACTCGCCGCCATGCGACGGCGCGGCGTCCTTGCGCTGGTGCTCGTGACCATCGCCGTGATCGCCGGTGGTGTCGTCTATGCCACACGCGACGACACGTCGAGCAACAACGGCAGCGCCACGTCGACCACACGCGACAGCACGACGGACTCGACGATTCCCGCCGACCCGGCGGCGCGGCAGGGGACGACCGTCGCTCCGGATCCGCACGCCACGGCGGTACGCGCCGCGGGCGCCAACGACGAGACGAGCGCGTTCGAAGCCGCGATGGACGACGCGCTCCACAGCGCGTATCGCCGACCAGGTGGGCCCGACGGCGACCCGCAGGCCGTCGTGTACGTGCCCCCCGGCGTCCATCGCATTCTGCGCGTCGCGTTCCGCGACAACATCCGGCTCGAGGTCGACGCCGGCGCCGTGCTGCAACAGGCAGGCGGGCGCAACGCGAAGGGCGGCAACTCGAAGTACCTCATCGTGTGGGACGGTGCGAGCGCGCAGCGGCCGTTGCGCAACGTGTCGATCGTCGGTGTCGGCCAACACGACGGCGGCGTCAAACAACAAGCCGAACCCGTCGAGGCCGGATGGTCGATCGCCAACGCCTTCACGATGGACCTCGACCCGCGCGCCACCGACGCTGACGACAAGGTGTCGGGCATCGAGTTGCTCAACGTTGACGGCTTCCTCGTCGAGAATCTCTTCTCGATTCAGAACGCCGACGAATCGACTCCGACCTGGCCGACGAGCGCCAAGGCCGTGCTCGTGCTGCGGCCGCGTGACGACTCACCGGTGGAGGCGCCCTTCGCCCAGCCGCGCAACGGCGCCATCGTGCACCACTACAACGTGAACAGCCCGCGCGGCTACGGACCGAACCAGGTCGGCGGCGCGACGTCCGTGCGCTTTTCGGGCGTGTACTCGCGCGGCGGCACGGCACTGCGCCTGGAGAGTGACGCGACGAAGAACAAGACCTTCGGTGGCGAGATTCGCGACCTCACGGCGGACACCATCGTCGGTGTGGACTGCAACCGCGCCGTGTCGTTCGCGCCGCACGCACAGCGCAACACCGGGGTGCACGTATCGGGTGTACTGGCGCGGGGGTGCAGCCAGGGCGTCATCGAGTCCGACGACGAGAAGCTCGGCGCGGCCAAGCGCGGAGGCTTTTTCGACAGCACGATCAGCGACGTGACAGTGGTGGCAGGCCCGCAGGCGCAGAACCCGGCCAAGCAGGGCGGCGGTTCGAAGGGGGCGTGGGTGGCGGGTCCCTCGCAGCAGGCCTTCGCCCGTGACGAGTCGGCGCAGTGGAGCGTGGCCTACACGCGCGTGCGCTGCACCGGGGCCTTTACGCGCACATCGGACCGCCTCATGCTCGACGGGAGCATGCGCGGTCCGATGTGCGAGTCCTAGGACTCAGAGACGATCAGGCGGTGACGACCGTGGTCTTCGGGTTGACGCCGTAGGTGTCGGTGTTGTTCTCGCAGTCGGCGATGCGAATGCGGTAGTGGTCGCCACCGGAGTCGGGGAAGTTGAACCCCTTCTTCGTGACGTTGTCGGAGCACGCCAGGTCGATCGACTTGACCAGTGCGCCGGTGGCTGGATCGATGACCCGGATGTAGTTGAGGCCGTCGGGATCGGTGGCCGTGCAACGGTTGTTGTCACCGAAGTTGTTGCAGTTGATGGTTGAGTTGCCCGCGGCGGCACTCGCCGAACCGCCGCTCAGTGCGATCGGCGTCGCAATGGCAGCGGCGGCCGCGACCGCCAGGAGGAGTTTCTTCATGGGCCCAGGTCCTTGCGTTGAAGGGTTGATGCTGCGTCGCACTGTACCGACAATCCCCTCCCGCAACCAGAGAAAATCACGCTAAAAGTGACGCAAGACCATCACGCAGTGTGACTTCCGGCGTCCACCCGAGGACTTCTGTGATACGTCGTGTGTCGACGCGCAGCGTGTCGCGATCGAACCTCCGGAATCGCCGTTCGTCCTCGACCACCGAGCGCGTGTCGCCGATGAGTTCCTGCAACAACGCGACGAGCTGACGGATCGTCGTGTTGTGTCCGGTGCCGATGTTGAACACGCTGAAGCGCCCGGTGTCGGTGAAGGTGGCGGTGCGGATCGCCCGCGCCACGTCGGACACGTGCACGAAGTCCCGTTCGGCACCGAGGTAGCCCATGTGTATTTCCGGCGTCGCGTGCGAACGGATGGCGGCGATTGCGTCGGGCACGACATGGGGGTTGGTCTCGCCTGGGCCGTACACGTTGGCAAAGCGCAGACACGTCGCCGAGAGGTGATCCGAAATTGCACTGGCGCACTCGAGGATCTCCTCGGAGAGCCGCTTCGACAGCCCGTAGATGTTGCGCGGACCGAGCACGTCGTCCTCGTGGTGCGTGTCGTCGTTGACCTGGTACACGTCGGCCGTCGAAGACATCACGAGTCGCCGGCACGCGGTGCCACTCAGGACCCGCGACAACCTCTCGGCCGAACCGACATTCGTCTGGAACGTATCGCCCGGGTGCTCGAGGCAGTACGGGATGTACGAGATCGCCGCGAGGTGAATGGCGTAGTCCGGGTCGTAGGCGGTCACGACCGCGTGCAGCGCTGAATCGTCAGGGTCCGCGAGGTCGATGCGGGTGACGGCGACCGCATCGGGCAACGATCCCTCGCGCGCCGTGAAGTAGTTGTCGAGCGCGAGCACGTCGTGGCCTTCACCGACGAGCTGTCGGCATACCTCCGAGCCGATGAAGCCGGCGCCTCCGGCGACAAGAACTCTCATCGTGAGGGCAGCGACGCTGCCATCTCCTCGAAACGGACTACGAGCGCGGACCAGTCGAGGCTGGCGCCGCCGGCGGCAGCGCGCTGCGAATACGCCGGCCAGTCTTCGAGCACGGTGCGCACCGCGTCCGCGATCGCGCTCGGAGTCGGATCGGCTACTTCACCGATGCCGTACTCGCGCACGACCGCCGCGGTGCCGTTGCCCGAGTCGTTCGTGGTGACGACCGGGAGCGAGGAGGCCATGGCTTCGGACACGACGTTCGGAAAGCCTTCGCGCATGCTTGGAAGCACGAGCACCGCCGCGGCCGCGAGCAGCCGCACTTTCTCGGCTTCGTCGACGTAACCCATGACCTGTACCGCAGCACGCGTCGCCGCATCGAGCGACGCGACGGCGCGGTCGACGTCGGTCCGCGCCGGTCCGTCACCCGCGATCGTCAGCGTGCCGGTGAAACCGTTGGCGCGCAGTTTGGCGAACGCTTCCACCAGTAGCGGCACGCGCTTGTGTTCGAAGAGGCGACCGACGTAGAGGACGCCGCCGCGGACGACGTCCGCTCGAAACTGGCGCGTGTCGACGCCCGTCGGGAGCGCGTCGACGGATTGACCCGACGCGGCAGCTATGCCTTCGGCCACCTCACGGCTCACCGCCATGTTGCGCGCCGATCGCCGTGGCAGGCGGCGCTCGAAGGCGCCGTAGAGCCTGCCGCCGCGCACCTCGCACCAGTCGGTGATGGCGCGCTCGCGCACCGAGGCGGGCGCGACGGCAAGATGGCCGAAGGGCCACTGGTTGAACAGGTACACGTCATAGGCGCCTGCCGAGGCGGTGCGCCGCGCCCACCGTGCGTAGCGAGCAATGGCCCACACGCTGCGGGGCATCTTGGGGATGAGTGAACGGCGGTAGCGCGGCGCCGTCGGATAGCGCCGAACCCGTACGCCGTGCTCGACCGACTCGGCCGGCACAGCCACGTCATGGCGGATGCAGAACACGTCGACGGCGTGACCGCGCGCGACGAGCGCCTTGGCCAATTCGCTCATGCGCACTTCCATGCCGCCAACGTGCGGCGGATACAACTCGGTGTACACCGCGACTCGCATCACGCGGCCTCGAGCCACGCCGGAACGTCGGTGTAGCCCGCCGCGACGAGCGTGGTCCGCAGCGCGTGATTCGCCGGCGCGTACAGCGCCGCGAGCCGTGCTCGCGTCGGCTCGTCGATCGCGTCGTCGCGGTCACCGCCGCGGTTCACGCGGGTGTACGCGTCGACCAGGACCTGCTTCGCCCTGGGATATCGCCGCGTCACGGTGTCACTCCAACGGGCGACCGCGTGAGCTACGCGCTGTACCGGCTCAGACCGCACCGTGATCGTGGAGTTGTGGGCGGCGAAGTCGAAGCCTGCGGCGGCACTTCGGTCGAGCTCGAGCCAGTCGAGAAGGTCGCCCACAACCTTGGCCGCGTCAGACGCCAGCCGTTCGAAGAAGACGAAGTACAAGCGGTCGCCGAGGCGGTCGATGAGCGCCGGCAGGTGCTCGGCGTAGAAGCCAGTCGACAGGGTGCGGTAGTACCGATTGGTCGCCGTGAACTCCGTGCCGGCGGCCCGCAATTCTTCGCAGCGGTCGAGGTACTCGGCGGCGCTGAGATCGCGCGGCAAAAGCACCTTGCTCTTCATGTAGGTGAAGTCCGACCAGAACCGCGCCACGGGATCGCGCAAGCTGATGATGTAGCGAGGGTGGTCGAGGATCGCCTCGGTCGCATCGAGCAACCGCTTGCCGCCGTACCAGTAGTTGGGCGTTGCTTCGAGCACGTAGCGCTCGTCCCCACACTGCCGGAAGTAACGCTCGTAGTCACGCCGCGGTGCCAACTCGTGATCGGGATACAGCAGCTTCGAGAAGTATTCGGTCTCCTTGAGAGACGCCCCGCACACTTCGTCGTGTTGCACGAGATACGAGAACAACGACGTGGTACCCGCCTTCGTCACGCCGGCGATGAGCAGGTTGGGAAGGCGCGTCACTTGGCGTAGGAGTCGATGAGGGTGAGCCACTGATCGCCGGCGCCGTCGAATGACCAGTCGCGCGCGATCTTGGCGCGGCCACGCTCCCCCCGCGCCATTCGTTCGTCGGCGGGCAACTCGACGACGGCGTTCATCGCCGCGCTGAGCGCGGCGGCGTCCCTGGGTGGAACCATCACGCCTGTGGCGGGGTCGTCGACGAGTTCCGCGACACCGCCGACACGCGTCGACACCACCGGCAGCGCCGCGGCCATCGCCTCCATCACCACGTTCGGCAGGCCCTCCCATGCCGATGCGAGCACGAACGCGTCGGCGGAGGCCATCAGTAACGGCAGATCCTCACGAATGCCGAGAAAGGTGACCGAGTCGGTTATCCCAAGGCGCGCCGCGTGGTCGACCATGTCGTCGTGCAAGACCCCGTCGCCAGCGATCAGCAGGCGGCTGCGATCGTGCGCGGCGCGGTGCTTGGCGAAGCCGTCGAGCAGGTTGGGGACGTCCTTCTGCGGGACCAGCCGACCCGCCGCGAGCCACACGAACTCGTCACCCGTGACGCCCAAGCCGGCGCGCGTGGCGTCGCGCTGTCGGCGCGCCTCGTCGAACACCGACACGTCGAGGCCATTGGGCACAACGACGAGCCGGTCGCGGGGCGCGACCTTGCGGCGTACCAGACTCTCGGCGGCGAGCGCCGAGTTGGTGGTGGTGATCGTCGCCAGGGGATCGGTGAACCGCATGACGAGCTCGCGCGCGCGACCGCCGAAGAACTCGCTGCGGATCGACGAGATGACCACGGGCACACCGGCGAGCTTGGCGGCCACGCGGGCCACGACATTGGCCTGGTAGAGGAAGCTGACGACGACGTCCGGCTTGTATTCCTTGAGGGCGCGCCGGGCCTGTACGACGAACGCGGCGCTGCGGACGCGCCCGCCACGTAATTCGACGATGGGCACACCGAGTTCGGCCATCTCCTTCTCGTACGCCTCCGTCGGCAGCAGCGAGACCAGCCGCACTTCGTCACCGCGGGCAACCAGGCGCGCCGCGAGGCGCACCAGTTGCGCTTCCGCGCCACCGACCATCAAGTGGTTGGTGAAGAGCGCGACGCGCCGCGGTCTACTCCTCGCGGATAACGGCATCGCGTCCAGGTTAGGTGGCCAGCAACTCCAGGTACCGAGTCGTCACCGTCGCGCGGTCGTAGCGGGCCAGCGCCTCGGAGGCCTCGACCGGCGACTCGGTGACGCACGCGGCGATCGCCTCCGCCAGGGCCGCCGGATCACCGACCGGCACAAGGTGGCCCCAGCGGCCACCGTCGAGGATCTCGCGGGGCCCTGACGGGCAGTCGGTGGCTACGACGTGGGGCGACAACGCCAGCGCCTCGATGAGCACGGTCGGCAAGCCCTCCCACCGCGACGACAGCACGAACACGTCGGCCGCCGCGAACACCGGAAAGGGATTGTCCACGAAACCGGCGAAGCACACGCGGGCGGCAACGCCGAGTTCGGCGGCCAACGCCCCCAGGGCGACCCGGTCTTCACCGTCGCCGAGCAGCACGAGTCGAGCCGTCGGCAGCGCGGCCAGCGCCCGTAGGAGGTTGGGGAAGTCCTTCTGTTCGATCAGCCGCCCGACGCCCAGCAGCTTCGCGCCGTCGCCGTCGGGCCAGACCACGTCGGTCGGCGCCGCCGCCGCGGCGCGCAACCGGGCGACGTCGACGGGGTTGTAGATGACTGCGATCCGATTGCGCGCGAGCCCGATGGTGCGCGCCAAATCGTCAGCCACACCATCGGACACCGCAACGACGCGGTCGGCGAAGCGGAAGCCAACCCGCAACAACGCTGGCATGGCCCGGGCGCGACGGGTGTCCTTGCGCGGCGCCGACGATGAGAGCTGATTGTGCTGCGTCACCATCACGATCGCACCGGTACGCGCGACGCGAGTAGCAGCAATCGTTACGAGGTTGACGTGGTTCAGACACGACACGACGGCGTCGGGCCGCGCCCGGCGCAGGTAGCCGACCAATGGCGCCACGGCGCTGACGGCGCGCCTCGCGCCGAGGTCGACGACGGTCGCTCCGGGGGGAACGAGCCTCCGCAGGGGGCCCTCGCCCCGCACCGCGACCACGTCGACCTCGACCCCTCTTTCGACCATGCCAGCGGCGAGGTCGAGCATGACGCGCTGCGCGCCGGCGCCGTCGAGGTCGGGAACGACGAGCGCGACCTTCACGACGCGTCGCGGCGGTAGCCGTAGCGTCGCAACAACGGACCCGTCAGCAGCGTCACGATGCGGTGCGCGCGCCGCGGCATACGCGTCGTCCACTCCTCATCGGCGCTGACTCGCAGCGGCTGGTCGTCGAAGCGGAGCGGATTGCCGGAAATGTCGTGCACGACGTCGGCGGCGCGCAGCGAGTCGACGGGTACGTCGACACCGGCTTGGAGCCACTGCGTGATCTCGGCGAGCACGCGCTCGGGTTCGGCGACGAAGTCCTCGTAGCGCACGCGGTAGTAGCGCCGCACGTGACGCTCGAGCCACTCGAACAACAGGTGATATCCCGTCCACAAGACACCGCTGCGGGCCGGCGAGCGCGTCGCCATGTGGGCGACGTGTGAATGCACCTCCGGTCGCAACTTCGGACGCGTCCACGAGAACGCGACGGCGCGGCTGTCGCGGATGAGGTGGAGGAGCGAAAGGTCGACACCGCCGGCCGCGTGGAGCACGAAGGCGTACGACGGGTCCTTGGACGAGTCGACGATCACCGATTCGCCGGAAACCTCTGCAATCGCGGCGTACAGCCGCCCGAGGTACCCCGTGTATTCGGCGAACCGGCGGCGGAACCCGGGGGTGCGCAGGCGCGGCCACACCAACATGGGGATATAGCGGTTGCGGTCGACGCCGTGCGCGAGTGCTTTGAGATGGGCGGTGACCGCGTCAACATCCCCGGGTGGCAACGACTTTTGCAGTATTTCCTTCCAAAAGAGGCATTTTCGAAACGGCAGGCCACACCCGCACAAGTGATCCTCGATCACGCCGCGCTGCAGCACGTAGCGCAGTTCCCCCACCGCGACAACGCCGGGCACACCGGTCAGCAACCGCGCCAGCAACGTCGAACCGCTGCGGCCGGTACCGCCGATGTACACGACCGACGGACGGGCACTCACGCCCGCGGACGGTAACCGGCGCGGGGAAGTCGCAGCGACCCGTCCGATTTCGTCATACTTGTCATGGCTCGCGAGGGGCGAGCGTTTGGGACGGAGGATTCACGCAGTGCGAGCGACGCGCACCCGCGAACCCATAGCAACGGAGGCCGAGCGGCTGGACGACAGCCCGGCGGCCTTGTTCGACCTGCTTCACGACGAGGCGTACGTCGTCGAGCTCGCCCCCGGCTTCGAGTTGATGCTCGCCTTGCCGCGCTTCCGGTCCAAGGTCAAGCGCGCCATCGATCTGGTACTCGGCTCGGTCGCTGTCGTGTTCGCCGCGCCGATCGTCGCCCTCGTCGCCCTCGCCATCAAGCTCGACTCACCCGGTCCCGTGTTCTTCCGCCAGGATCGCGTCGGCCGCGGTGGTCGTCACTTCAAGGTCTTCAAGTTCCGCACGATGGAGGCCGGCGCGTCCGAGCGCCTCGCCGCCGACCCGACGCTCGCCAAGATCTACGAACACAACCACTTCAAGATCCCGGCACACGTCGACAAGCGCGTGACGCGTCTCGGCCGCTTCCTGCGCCGCACCAGCCTCGACGAACTGCCGCAGCTGTTCAACGTGCTGCGCGGTGAGATGAGCCTCGTCGGCCCGCGTCCGGTCGTGCCTGACGAAGTCCTCAAGTACGGCCCGCTGCAGCCGGCCTACATGGCGGTGCGCCCCGGCATCACCGGCGAGTGGCAGGTCCGCGGGCGCAGCGAGATCGGCTACCCGACGCGCGCCGTGATCGACTTCATCTACGTGCACCGGTGGGGCCTGATTCACGACTTCCTGATCCTGGTGCGCACGGTGCCTGCCGTCCTCACGCGGCGCGGGGCCTACTGATCGCACCGCGTGCGCCCGGCGCGCGCCGTCGCGCCGCCGAGTTCTACTTCCACCTGCGGTCGCGGCCCCCGCTCTTCTCCGCGCGTCGACCGGCCCGCCCTCCCGATTTCGTGGGCATCGGCGCGCAGCGCTCCGGCACCTCGTGGTGGCATTCGTTGCTCGAGGCGCATCCAGGTGTGCACGCGCTTGGATGGCCGTTCAAGGAACTGCATTTCTTCGACCGGTTCGCCAGCGACTCCTTCACCGACGACGACGTGCAGGCGTACCACGAGTACTTCAGGGCGCCACCGGGTCGCATCGCCGGTGAATGGACACCGCGCTACATGTACGACCCCACTACGCCGCCGTTGCTGCACCGCGCCGCGCCGCAGGCCCGTCTGCTCGTGCTGTTGCGCGATCCGGTGGCGCGGCTGCGTTCGGGCTACGCCCACGCGGTTGCTCGCGGCGTCGCTCCCGAACCGGCATGGGTCGACGCGCTGGCACGCGGCCTCTACGCGCAGCAGCTCGAGACCGTGCTGGCGTCGTATCCCCGCGCTCAGCTCCTCGTGCTGCAGTTCGAACGCTGCGTGGCCGCGCCGGCCGACGAGTTGGCCCGCACCTATGCGTTTCTCGGCCTGCGGCCCTTCACTCCGCGCAACCTCGCCCGGCCGGTCAACCGGGGCGGGGCCGCCCCGCCGCTGCCGCCCGAGCGCGACGCACAGATTCGGGCGGCGTACGCGCCCGACGTGCGCTCCCTGTCCGCCAGCTTCGACGACATCGATCTTTCGTTGTGGCCTGACACCGCTAGGTTGCTCGGCGCATGACGGCGACGGAGTACGGCGTGCGCCAGGACTTCCCCGGGATCAAGCGGGCCGCGGCGTTCTTCGGCGACCTGATCGATCGTGAGGGTGCGCGTTCGGTCCTCGAGATCGGCGCCGGCGCCAACCCCACGCTGTCGCCCGATGACGGGATGCGCTACGTCCTCAACGACGTCGACGAAGTTGAGCTGGCGAAGGCGGGGCCGGGGTACGCCACGCTGCTCGGTGACGTGTCGGCGCCGGGGTGGCAGGCGGGCGAGCAGTTCGACTTCATCTTCAGTCGCATGGTCAACGAGCACGTCGCCGACGGCGCCACGTACTACGGCAACATCTTCCGCGCGCTGCGACCCGGCGGACTGACCGTGCACTGCTTCTCGACGCTCTACGCCTTCCCCTTCGTCGTCAACCGGTTGCTTCCCGAAAGCGTGTCGCACGTCGTGCTCGACAAGACCAAGCCGCGCGACGAAGAACACCACGGCAAGTTCAAGGCGTACTACTCGTGGAGCCGTGGGCCCACGCCGCGAAATATCGCCAACTTCGAGCGACTGGGCTTCGTCGTCGAGCGATACAACGGCTACTTCGGGCACGGGTATTACGGGCTGCGGGCGCCGTGGTTGCAGTCACTCGAACGCGCGAAATCGCGCTTCTTGGCCAAGCATCCGAACCCGTATCTCACGGCGTACGCGATGGTGCAGTTGCGCCGTCCCGCGGACTAGGTCTCGGCCACCCACATCTGTGCGTTGCCGGCGGCAACGGTGAGGTCGTTCTGGAGCGCGGCGTCGGCCGCCGTCAACGCGTACGGGTACGGGGCGTCGTTGTTCCAGTTGTCGCCGGCGGTGCGTGTTTGGCCACCGCCGATAGCGCCATAGGGCGAAGCGGCGGCGGCGTACGTCACGCCGGTGAACACCTGCTCGGCGTGCAGTTGCATGTTCAGATCCGCCAGCGCACCTGCCGGACTCCAGTTGCCGACCGACTTGACCAGCGGATCGGGCAACGACGGGTTCGCCTTGACCGGATACAGCCGCATCGGGTTGAGCCGCGGAGCGGTGATTCGCCACGGCGACGCGAGGTACCCCGCGTTCACCAGCGCGGGTGAGAGCAGGTGCTCCTCGTTGAGCGCGTACGGCAGGTACACGTTGTTCTGACACAACAACTCACCGTCGGGACCAATCTCGGTCGCCCCGCCGCCGTACTTCGGATTCGTGGCGTTCACCTTCGAACTCGCCTGGTAGTTCGTCACGTACGACTGGGCGTCCGGGTGGTGCTTGGCGTCCGGGGGAATGGTGACGAGCGGCGGGTATCCCCAACGCTCGATGAAGTTGTTGTAGAAGTGCGAGCGCGAGCGGTGCACCTTGATGTTGCGCTGTACCGATCCGCGAATGCGGTTGTGGTGGAAGGTCGTTTGGATTGCGTCCGGCGACGCTCCGTCCTGCGGATCGAGACCACACATCGCGCCCTTGCCGTTCTCGGCCGAGTTGTCCTGGCCGAGGGTGCGGGCGTTGTACGCGTACACCCACGCGTCGACGTCGGGCTGCGGGCCAAAGCTGCACCAGTCGACGGTGACGCGCGACGCGTTCGGGCCTGTCTTGCCCATGCCGATGATGCTGTCGCCGGTTTGGCCGAACGTCACGTGGTGCAACCAGATGAGGTCGAAGCCGACAGGCGCGCCCTTGGTCGGCGAACCGTCGATGCTGAACGCGTGGCTCACCGAATACTTCGCGTCAATCGGCGTGACGGCGCGGTTCACGTACGCCCAGATGTGGTTGACGGTGCCAAGGCCTTTGATGCTCAGGTCGTAGCTCCCGTTGATCGTGACGTTTACGCCCCGCCCGTCGACGGTCTTATTGGCCGCAGGCTTCAGTTTCGACAGCAGCGTGATCGTCACATCCGGACCGAGCGATTTGTCGAACACGATCCACAGCGGAGTCGGGCGCGTGAGGCCGTAGCGCAGGGTTCCGGGCGCCGTCGAGTCCGCGGTGCTCGTGACGACATAGGTCGACCCGGAGTCACCGCCGGTCACCGCTTGGGCAAAGCCGTTGCGCTGTGCCAGCAGGAGGTCGCGATCGGCGCGTGATCCGTCGCCCACGCCCTGCGGATACTGACCGCGACCGGTCGGGCCCTGCGCCCGCCAGGTGCGCCCGCTGTAGGTGACGCGCGCGCCCGACGCGTACGCCTGCGTCGGGTCCCACGGCGCGGGGGCATCTGCCGCCCAGGCGCGCCGCGCCGGCACCTGCGTCGCGACGCCCGCGATGACAAGACCAGAGATGAAACGGCGACGGGAGATGGGCGGCACTGCGGTTGCACCTATCGGGAACTTGGGCTGAAAACCTTACGGCTCGGCCTCGTTTTCACAAAGGACCGCGGCACTAGTCTGGGCGCATGCGCGCCCGCTCTCCGAAGGCCGGCTACACCCTCGCGCCAGGCAGCCAGCCGGTGAGGTCTCGCTGAAGGATCGCTTGCAACCGCGCCACATCTTCCGCGTACAGGGCGCGCAATCGGGCTTCGGTGGCCTCGGGGATGGCGTCTCCGGCGCGCTGGTTCGCGCGCCACACCCACTCGAGCGGCCTCAGCGCGCCGCGCGGCACGCGCTCGAGGATGGCGCGGCGACGCGCGTGGTCGGGAAACAGGCGATGGAGGAACTGGCTACGCGGCAAGCGCGCGGCGTTGTGTGCGCGCCCGTCGATCTTCGCCGGCTCGGCCGGTGTCGCGCCGACGTGGCGCAGGATGCTGCCGACGGTTGCGACCGGATCGGCCGACAGATCGTCGAACAACCACACGCCCACGCGCTCGGCACCGAAGGCACGCCGCAGTTCCTCGACACGGTCCGCGTAAAAGCCCATGTCGACGACGCGATCGCCGGCGACGAGCGCATCCTCCGGACCGCGCCGCTCGTAGCCCTTACGGATGCGGTGCTGATACGCCGACCACGCACGGCCGACGGGATCGCGCAGGACGAGCAGTATCCCGGCGGCGGGCACGAACTGACGAATGCGGTCGACGGCGACATGACTGCGAAAGCACGACGGCGAGAAGTCGATCGGCACCCGATCAGCGGCCGGCGCGAACAGGGCCTCGTACTGCTCAACGGAGGTGACCGGGAAGCGCAGCCATGGGTAGCGCTGGAGCGCCTCTTCGGCTCCCGGATAGGAGAGGAAGTTGATCTCCTTCACGTCGCTGACGTACACGCCGGACTGCGCGGCGAGGTAGTGGTACAGCGACGTGGTGCCGGCCTTGGGCACGCCGGCGACGACAAAGCGCGGCAGCGTCATGCGGCGAGTGTGCCATGAACGTGAAGGTCCTCTACATCCTGGGCACGCAGCGAGGCGGCACGACCATCGCGGGACGCGTCGCCGGCGCGCTGCCCGGCTTCGCGTACGGCGGTGAAATGCATCGCTTGTGGGAACGCGGAGTCGGGACAGAGGTGCGCTGCGGCTGCGGGCAACGTCTCGCCGCGTGCCCCGTGTGGTCACGCGCGATGCCGGCAGCGCTCGCCGGGACGGACGCCGCGCTGGCGCGGGCGTGGCAACGCGCCGCCGCGCCCGACCGTGCTTCGGCTGGCAAGCTGGCGCGGTTGCTGTCCGGGCGCCGCGGCGACGCCGACGCGAAGTACGCCGCGCTGACGGGACGGGTGTATGCAGCCTTCGCCGACGCGACCAACGCGCGCGTCGTCGTCGATGCCTCGAAACTGCCGACCGACGCTTACGTGGCGGCGAAGTCGGGTGTCGACGCGTACGTTCTGCATGTGGTGCGCGACCCCCGCGGGATCGCGTACTCCCTGGCGCGGCGCGCCGACGCCGAAGCGCACGCCCACCCGCGGCAAGTGATGCTCGCCAGCGCGCTCTGGGCCGGGCGCAACGCCACTGCTGTGGCCCTGCGCCACGTCGTCGGCGCCGACCGCTTCCTGACGCTGCGCTATGAGGACCTGGCCGCGGATCCGTCGGGCACGATGGCCCGCGTGGCCTGCTTCGTCGGCGAGGACGCCGTCCTTCCCGTCGGCACCGACGGCACCGTCCTGCTACCCACCGCGCACACGCCGACGGGCGAAGGCCGCTTCGTCGCACGACCCGTGGCCCTCAGCGAAGACCGTGCGTGGGTCGCAGCGCTGGGCGCCGCCGACTTCCGACTCACCACGGCCCTGACCGCGCCCATGCGGTGGCGCTACGGGTATCGCGCCGCGCGGCCATGACCGACCACCAATACGTCTTCATCGGCGGGCTGCACCGCAGCGGCACGAGCCTGCTGTTCCAGGTCTTGCGCGACCACCCCGAGGTGAGTGGGTTTCGCGCGACTGGCGTGCGCGAGGACGAGGGTCAGCACCTCCAGTCGACGTACGCGCCGGCCAAGGCGTTCGGTGGCGCCGGCAAGTTCGCCCGGAAGCCGCAAGCGCATCTCGTCGAGGTCGACGACGACACTGCGGCGCGCCACCGCGGCGAGCTCATGGCGGCGTGGAGCCCGCACTGGGACCTCGCACGACGCGTGCTCGTCGAGAAGTCGCCTCCCAACCTCGTGCACATGCGCTACCTGCAGTCGGTGTTCCCCGGAGCGCGCTTCATCGTCATCCTCCGCCACCCCGTAACGACCTCGCTGGCCACGAAGAAGTGGCGACGCACGCAAACGCTCTGGTCGCTCATCCGGCATTGGGTGGTCGCCCACGACCTAGCGCTAGAGGACGCGCAACACCTCGACCACTTCCTACTCGTGAAGTACGAAGACCTCGTGAGCGACCCGACCACAACGCTGGACACCGTGCAGCGCTTCATCGGCGTGGAGCCGGTCGCGACCCTCGCCGACGGCGCCATCGACGCGTCGGTCTCCGACAAGTACACGGCCCGGTGGCACGCCCTCAACGGCCTGTACACACGCGCCCTCGTACGCCGGTTCGGCGACGACGCCCGACGGTACGGTTATGACCTCGACGCGCCGTAGGACTCCCGCACCGGTTCGCGGAGCATCGCTCGGTACAGTCGTAGCCATGCCCGTCCGCGGTGGCACCAACGCCGCTCTCGAGCGCATGGCGTTCATCGGCGCGATGACGTTCGTCGTGTCTGTGCCGCTCGAGGGCCTCCTGCATCTCGGCATCCTCGGTTCCTTCGCCAAGGGCGGCGGCGTCATCCTCGTCGCCAGCGCCTTCTTCGCCCTGATCGGCGGCGGCCTGCGCGTACGGCGCACCGACGCATCCATCCTGCTGTTCGGCGCCTTCGTCGGCTGGGCGGTGCTGTCGTACTTCTGGAGTGCCGACAAGGGGCTCACTCTTGGCCGGATGGTCACCAACATCCAGCTGCTACTGGCGACGGTCGTGCTGTGGCAGCAAATCACGACGCAGGCGCGGATCAAGGTCGCGCTCCAGACCTTCATCGGTGGTGTGTTCTTCGGCTCGGTGTACTCGCTCGTCGCCCGTCACCCTCACGACGCGACGGGCGTCGCCCGCTACTCCGTCGGCGGCCCCAACTCTTTCGGCATCGAAGTCGTCTTCGCCATGCTCGCGGCCTACTGGCTGCTCGGCCAACCCGACACCACCAAGTGGTGGAAGCGTTTCTACGTCGTGTTCTTCGTCGTCGGCACGGTCGAAGTCTTCTCGACGGCCTCGCGCACCGCGCTGCTCGTTCTCGGCATGGCGACGATCGTCGCGCTGGCCGACAAGCGGCTCATCAAGCCGCGCAACGTCCTCATTGCGGTCGTTCTGGTTGCGGCCGCCGGCTTCGCCATCCTGCACGTCGTGTCGTCACGCCAGCTGGACCGCCTCGGCACTGTGGGCGCGGCCGCCGAGAGCGGGGCCAACGGCCGCACAACCCAGTGGCACCTCGCGCTCGAGGTGTTCGTCTCGCACCCGGTTGAAGGGCTCGGCGCCGCCGTGTTCCGCGACTACTCCGAAGCCCAGATCGGCATCTCGCGCGTCGCTCACAACTCGTTCCTCGGCGTCGCCGCGGATACCGGAGTGGTGGGGCTCGTGTTGTTCGTGTCGATGTTCCTCTACGCGGCGCGCAATCTGCGATTTCTCCCACCCACTACACGGCGCTTGTGGTTCGGCTTGGCGGCTGTATGGCTCTGCGGGGCGTCGACGCTGACCTGGGAGAACCAGAAGTTCAGCTTCTTCGTCCTCGTGCTGCTGGCGGCGCAGAGCGCGCTCGTCAGCGCTCAGGCGCCGGCGGGGGCTGCCCTTCCCGAGGCTGCGTGGGCGCGGCGAGGCTGACGACGTCGGGATTGCCGAAGTCGGTGACGTTCGTCGGAATGCCGCTGTCGGCGCCGTAGACGACCGGTTCGGGTTCTGCTTGCGGTGTCGGGGCCGCGGGCCGCGGCGGCGGAGGCGGAGGCGGAAGCGTTGGGAAGTCGATCTTGGCCTGCTGGCCCTTGCGCTTGGAGCCTGCCCGCTGCTCCTTCGGCGAGTCGCTGTACGAGTAGTAGTACTTGTCGTCGTGACGCTCGGGCTCGGCGTCGACGAGAACCGCGCCGATAATGCGCGCCGTCGACTGGCGGAAACGGTCAAGGGCGGCGCGGAACGACGCGAACTGCGTGAAGTTGGCGCGGCCGACGAGCAGTACGCCGTCGGCGGCGCGCGCCAGGTGCAGCGCGTCGGCAACGGGCAACACCGGCGGGCCGTCGATGATCACGTACTGGTAGTGCTTCTTCAGCTCGGCGATCACGCTCAGCGCCGATGGGTTCAACAGCAGCTCGGCTGGGTTCTGGGGCGTCGGGCCGTTGGTGAGGATGTCGAGCGGAGCACCGTCGATGGGCTTGCGCTGCATCGCCCGCGCCAGTTCGAAGCCCTTCTTGCGCAGCTGCGACAGGCCCGTCTGGTTCGACAACTCGAACACGTCGTGCACGCGGCCGTGGCGCAGGTCGGCGTCGACCAGAGCGACGCGCACGCCGGCGGTGGCGAAGCTCACCGCGAGGTTCGACGCGACCGTCGTCTTGCCTTCCGACCCGCGGGCCGAGGACACGAGCAGGCAGAACGGCGTCTGGTTGGCGGTGGCGAACATCAGCTCGGCGCGCAGGATGCGGTACGACTCGAGCACGCGCGGCGGCCCGCCGATGTGCGCCAGCTCGTTGGCGGCGCGGCCGGTGCTCGACCGGTACGACGGGATCGACGTCGTGACGATCCCGGGACCGAGCATTGACGCCAGCTCGTCGGACGTGGCGATGTGGTCACCGAGGCGGTAGCGGAACACGGCGATGCCGAGGCCCAGGAATAGTCCGACGAGACCCCCGACCGCGGCGTCGCGGTTGGGCAGCGGCGAGTTGGGCGCGGAAGGCAGTCGCGGCGGCTTGATGATCTCGATATCGCTCTGGCGGGCGCTGCGTTCGATGTCGAGGGCGTCGGCGTCGCTCAGCAACTTCGTCCGCTGGTCGGTCAGCGACGTGCGCTGGTCGTCGAGGTTGCGCGCTTCTTGGGACTCGGGCACCACCACCGGCCGGCCACCGATGGTCACGACACGGCTCTGCCCGGCGGCCGCGATTTGCGTGTCGAGTTGGGCAATCTGCGTGTCGAGCTGGGCCGCCTGCTTGCGCAGCGCCGTGGCCTGGTCGCCGTAGCGCTGGGCGATCGACGCGCGCTGCTGCTCGACGTAGGTGTTCGTGTAGACGCGCGCCGCGATTTGCGCGAATGCTTTGTTCTTGCTCGACACCGCGATCTGGATGGCGTCGGCGTTGGTGACGGCCTTTACGCTGTGCGACTCGACCTTCTTGGCGTCGTCGCCGAGCGCCGATTGGAACTCCGCGACCACGTCGGCTGACGTGGCGTACAGCACCTGGATGTCGACTTCCCGCGCCGGGTCAACTTTCTGATTGCTGCTCGACGCCGACAAATCGTCTTTCGGGTTGTACACCCGCACCAGCGACGACGACTGGAAGACGCTGGGCTTGCTCGACGACCACACGTACGTCAGCACGCTCACGATCACGACCGCCAGCAAGACGATCCACGAGTTCGCCAACAGGATCCGGATGTACCGCCGGACGTCGACGAACTGGTTCGACTGTTCCACGGCGCCAAAGTACTCGGGAGCCCCGGAATTCACGGGTCGCGGACTCACGAAGTGGGGTTGCTCATCTGCCACGACGCCTGCTGTTCGATGCCCGTCTCGAGTGAGATCTCCGGCTTCCAGTCGAGCACCGTGGCGGCGCGGCTGATGTCCGCGCCTGTCTTGGGCACGTCGCCGGGTGACGCCGGCAGTCGGTTGACGTTGACCTTCCGGCCCACGACCCGCTCGACGATGGCGATGGCGTCCTTGACGGTGTAGCCACCTCCGCCGCCGATGTTCACGACGGTGCCGGGCGCCACGTCGGCCTGCGCCGCGAGCAGGTTGGCGCGCACGACGTCGCCCACGTAGGTGAAGTCGCGCACTGCGGTGCCGTCGCCGAACAGCGTGAACGGTTCGCCCGATCGGGCGCAGCTGATGAGGCGTGACATCGCCATGTCGGGCCGTTGGCGCGGGCCGTAGACGGTGAAATAGCGCAGCGACGTCGTCGGCATCTGCCAGTTGGCGGCATAGAGCGAGCACAGGTTCTCGGCGGCGAGCTTGGTGACGCCGTAGGGACTGTGCGGGTGCGTGGCGTCGTGCTCACGGGTCGGGAACGAAGCGGGCGTGCCGTAGATGGACGAGCTGCTGGCGAACACGAAGCGGCGCAGGTCCGTGCCGCGGCACGCCTCGAGCAGGTGTTGGGTGGCGCGGATGTTGTCCTCGACGTAGACGGCGAACTCCGAACCCCACGAGCTGCGCACGCCGGGCTGCGCCGCGAGGTGGAACACGACGTCGCGGTCACGCACCACCTTGGGCAGGTCCATAAAGCACAGATCGGACTCGACGAACGTGAAGCGCTCGTTGGCGCACAGGGCCCGCACGTTGGCGAGCTTGCGGTCGCGGTCGTAGTACGACGACAACCGGTCCACGCCGAGGACCTCGTCGCCGTTGGCGACGAGCGCCTCTGCCAGGTGCGATCCGATGAAACCGGCGCAACCGGTGACCAGCGCCTTCATTCCCGCCACGCTACAGAAGCGGCGTGTCTGGACCGGCTTCGTTGGGGTATGAGAGGGCCTATGGTGCAGGACATGCCATCAGAGGCAATCGAAAACCCCCTGTCGGTCACCACGGCGACTGAAGGTGGCCAGACGGTCGTCGGCGTCTCCGGCGAGGTCGACGCGGCGTCGGCTGACACGCTGCGCAACGCCATCTTCGAAGTCATCGACGGCGACGACCCGCGGGTCACCGTCGACATGGGCGAGGTGTCGTTCATGGACTCGTCGGGGCTGCGGGTGCTGATCGCCGGTTACAAGGCGGCCGAGCAGGCGGGCGGCGCGCTGACGGTGCGCAACCCGTCCGACGTGGTGCAGCGCCTGCTCGAAATCACCGGTCAGCTCGACCGGTTCGTTCCCGGTAAGTAGCGCTGCACGATCGTCAGCGTGAGGTCGTCTTTGGCGCGCCCGCTACTGAAGCTCTCGACCTCGCTCAGGCACTGCTTGACGATCGACTCGGTGTTGTCGCCGTAGGCACTGCGCAGGAGCGACCGCAGCTTGGCGAGCCCGAACTCGTTGCCCTCTTCATCGCGCGCCTCGACGAGGCCGTCGGTGTAACACACCAGCATCTGGCCCGGCCCGATGATCGCCTCGCGCGTGGTCCACGACCCGGGGAACGGGCCGATGAGGGGGCCGGTCGGCGGTAGGTCGACCACGTTGACGCTGTCGCACACGAGCGCCTCGGGATGCCCGGCGTTCACGAAGCGCACGAGGCCCGTGCCGAAGTCGATACGGGCGACAAAGGCGGTGACGAACATGTCCTCGTCGAGGTCGGTGAGCTGCGCGCTCACCCACTTCACGGCGTCGCTCGGGTCGTCGTAGCTGCGCACCGCGGCGCGCAGCAGCTCCTTCGCCCGCAGGGCGACGACAGCGGAGCCCGCCCCGTGGCCGGCGACGTCGACCACGACCAATGTCATCTGGTCGCGCCCGACGACGTCGACCGTGTAGCAGTCGCCGGCGACGATGCCCGTCGCCGGGACCAGCTGCGCCGCCACCGACCAGCCCGCGGGCAAGTTGTCGGGCGACGTCTCGAGCTGGGCGCGTACCGACATGAGCACGGCCGCGTTCTGCGCCAGGCCCTCGCGCGTACGCGTCGCCAGGTCGAGCTCGTCGAGGAGACGGCCCCGCAGCGCGGTGACGTCGTCGGCGAGCCGTACCAGTTCCTTGGCACCGCGCCGGGGCAGGGCAACCGTGCGCTCAGCGGTGTCGCGCACCGCCAGCGACAGCCGCCGCAGCGGCCGCGCAATCCACCAGCGCGTCAGCACGCTTAGCAATCCGAACGCGGCGAAAAGACCCAGCACCGACGCGATGGCGAAGCGCGTGACGCGAGTGCGCGCCGCGTTCTCGGCGTGAGCCGCGGCGTCGTCCGCCGACGCCAGGTCGGCGCGCAGCGTGCTCACGCGCGTCGCCACCGTCTGGTACGTCGGAACAGCGTTGCCACTGCGGTACGCGTCGATCACCTGTTGCGCGGCCCCCTGCTGTTCGAGCGTGATCAGTGGCAAGACAGCGTCACTGCGCCAGGTCCGGACCGCGGTGGTGACGGCGGTGACGTCGTTCAGCAACGGCGTGTCCATGAGGAAGCCCTGGAGACGGCCCATGGCGTCGCCGGCGTGGATGCGCCCGGCGTTGTAGTCCTGCAGGGCCTTCGTGTCGGTGCCGCCGCTCAGGAAGTACGCGCGGATCTGTGCGGCCTGGGCGACGTAGTTGTCCTCGAGCGCGGCAGCGGTGACCTTGGCCGACGCCAGGGCGGTGTGGTGGCGGCGGGCGTCGTTGGCGCGCAGCACGAGGTTGGCGCCGAGCGAGGCGACGGCGACGACCACGACGACCATGGCGGCGCAGAGCATGAACAACCGCGCCCGCAACGACATCCGCACACGTTACGCGTTGCCCGCTTTGGTTGATCCTCGCCCGCCGTGGGTACACCGATCTACGTTGCGGAGCATGGCTGATACAAACCTGAGCGCGGTCGAAGTCACACTGACGGTCCTGGCGACCAACGACCACATCAGCTTTGCGCGCCTTCAGACGACGGCGGTCGCCGGCAAGATCGGCTTGGACTACGACGCCATCGAAGACGTGCGGATCGCGGTATCGGAACTGTGCGGCACGGTGATCGCATGCGCGGCGGAGGGGTCGAGCTTGCGGCTCGAGATCCGCGGAGGCGCCGACGGGCTCGAAGTGCGAGGGAGCGCGCCGATGGCGACGGGCGCGCAGCTCCAAGCCGACGAACTCAGCGATCAGGTGCTGGCAGTCGTCACCGACGATTACAGCTACGGCGTCGACAACGGGGAAGCGTCCTTCCGCATGGTTCGGTCGGCGCGCCCGGTACATGCATGACAGAGCCCGAAGAGGAGGCGGCGCTCTTCGAAGAGTTCGCCCGTACCCGTAGCCAGGCGGCGCGCAATCGCATCGTCGAGCGCTACGCCGGCCTGGCCGCCGCGTTGGCGCGTCGCTTCGACCGTCGCGGTGAACCGCTCGAAGACCTCATCCAGGTGGCGAATTTGGCGCTGGTGGGTGCCGTCGAGCGATTCGATCCCGAACAGGGCGCCGCGTTCTCGAGTTTCGCCACGCCAACGGTGCTGGGCGAGCTCAAGCGCCACTTCCGCGACAAGACCTGGTCGGTCAAGGTCCCGCGGGGACTCAAGGAGCTGCACCTGCGCATCGGCCCGGCGGTCGCCGACCTGCACGCGGCGCTCGGCCGCGGCCCGACGGTGCCCGAACTCGCCGAGCACCTCGGGGTCTCGGACGAAGAAGTGATCGAGGCGATGGAAGCCGGCGCGGCGTATCGACCGGGTTCCCTGGCCACGCCCGACTCGTCGACCGGCGAAGCCCGCGACGATCGGGCGCTGTCGGAGAACGAGCCCGGCTACAACGACGTCGAGGCCCGGATGACGGTGCGTGCCCTCATGGCGCAGCTGCCCGAGCGTGAGCGCAACATCGTGTATTTGCGCTACTTCGAGGGGCTTACGCAGTCCGAGATCGCGGATCGCATCGGCGTCAGCCAGGTCCACGTATCGCGCTTGTTGCGTGAGGCGCTCGCCCGGCTCGCAGCCGCGCCAAAGCCCTGATCCGAGCCGCACCCGGTCAGGGAAAGGGGAACGCCCGGAAAGCTCGAGGCGGGTGCGGGGCGGGGCGGTCCGTGAGACCCACCCCGAGCTTTTCCGGTGTTCGGGAGTTCGGTTACCCCCGTTTTCGCGACGCCTAAACCGAATATCCCGAAAATTTCCGAGTTTCTGGCACACGGCGGCGGGGTACCTCCGCTCATGGCCGTGACCGACGACGCCTTATGTCTGCGGGATGGGGATCCCCACGCTGCAATTCGCGATGCCGCGACCCTCGAAGAAGCCGTCTCGTACGCCGGCCTTGAGTTGTCCCGTGGCCGTCCTGACCTGCTGGTTTACGCCTTCTACAGCCCCGCGGAGGGCGAGCAGTTCCGGCCGCTCGGCAAGCTGTTCGGCGAGGACGCCATCAACCACGGCGAGCTCGCCGGCACCCTGTTCCGCCTCGGCGGCAAGGGCACGGTCTTCACCGAGGCCGTTTTGCGGCTTGGCCGGCCGGTTTGGACCTCCACGATCCCGCGGTTCGGCTGGCACGGCCTGGCCTCGTCGTTCCGGACCCACGGCGTCCGCTCCGGCGGTGGCTTTCCCGTCCGCATCGGCGACCGGATGGCGGCCGTGCTCGAGGTGATGTCCTTCGAGCGCTTGCAGTGCGACCTCGCCAGCGAGGCTCTAGCGGGGGAACTGGCCGACGCCATCGCCGACCGGTTCCGCCTGCACGTCTTGCCGAGCCAGCGGGCTTAGCGGCCCAGCACCTTCGACGCCGTCTTGCCCAGCTGCTCGACGGCGGCCGGGTCGTGGCCGTTGCCCGGCAACGAACACGTGATGCCCTGCGCACCCAGGGCGACCACGCTGGCCAGCTTCTCCCCCACCTGATCCTCGTCGCCCCACACGACGACGTTGAGGAATGCGTTGCGGCTGTCCTCGTCCATCGACTCGATGTCGAGGCCGCGACTGCGGAGGAACTCGACGACCTGCTTGTAGGCGTCGTCGAGGTTGGCGGCGATGAGCACGTTCAAGTGCTGGCTGAGGGTGATCTCAGTGCGGTCGCGGCCGAGCCGCGCGCAGTGCTCGGCGAGCACGTCGAGCTTGCGCGGCAGCTGGTCGGCGGGCGACGTGAGGTTCGACTCATCCGCGTACTGGGCGACCATGCGCAGGGTCTTCTTCTCGCCCGAGCCGCCGATCATCACGGGGATGCGGCTGACGGGTGGTGGCTCGTTGATGGCGTCCTTCACCCGGTAGCGCTGACCGTCGAGCGAGGGCCGCTCACCCCGCAGCATCGGCAGGATGATGTTGAGCGCTTCTTCGAGCTTCTCGAAGCGATCGCTGAAGCTGCCGAACTCGATGCCGAAGCTGTTGTGCTCGAGTTCGAACCAGCCGGCGCCGATGCCGAGCATCGCCCGACCGTTGGACACGATGTCGAGGGCGGTCACGATCTTGGCGAGGATCGCGGGGTTGCGGTACGTGTTGCCCGTGACGAGCGCGCTGAGCCGCACCGTCTTGGTCTCGCGGGCGAGCGCACCGAGGGTCGTGTAGCACTCGAGCATGTAGTTGTCGGGCGGCCCGAGCATCGGTAGCTGGAAGAAGTGGTCCATCAGGAAGACGGTGTCGAAGCCCGACGCGTCGGCCGCCTTGGCCTGCGCCGCGACGGCGTCGAACAAGCCGTCGGGGCCGATCCCCGGATAGTTGAAATTCGGGATCTGGTAGCCGAGTCGGGTCATTGCGGCATCATCGCGCGATGCAGATCTCGCCGGTTTATGACGATGTGCCCGTACTGACCTTCGAAGGGCTGGGGTCACCGGCCGCGGCGGTGCGGCGGCAGCGCGAACGTTTACTGGCGCTCCTCGGGACGCTCTCGGCCCCGCAATGGGACACGCCGAGCCGATGCGACAAGTGGTCGGTCAAGGACGTCGTGGCGCACCTCGTGGGTGTGGACCGGTTCTGGGAGATCTCGGTGGCGGCTGCGATGCGCGGCGAGCCCACGACGTTCCTCGCGAACTTCGATCCGGCAGCGACGCCCGAGCAGATGGTCGACGGCTTGCGGACGCTGTCGCCCGACGAGGTGCTCGCGCAGTTCGAGGCGAAAACGTCGGCGTTCCTCGCGACGCTCGACACCGTCACCGACTGGTCGCAGCTCTCGGAGGCGCCACCCGGGCACATCCCGCTGCACGCGACTGCACTCCATGCGCTGTGGGACGCCTGGATCCACGAGCGCGACATCATGCTGCCCCTCGCGCTGACGCCGGTTGTCGACGACGAGGAGGTGCGCCTCGCCCTGCGCTACGCCGCCGCGCTGTCGCCCGCGATCTCCGTCGCCGCGCGCGCGGGGCGACGCGGCACGCTCGCTGTGCAAGCGAAAGACCCGGCGTGCGCCTTCACGGTCCACGTCGAGGACACGGTGGTCGTGCGCGACGGCCTCGTCGGCGGCCCGACGCTGCGCGGCGACGCCGTCGAACTCGTCGAAGGGCTGTCGCACCGCGGGCCGCTGCCGTCGCCGCTGGCGGCCGACGACATGTGGCTCCTCGCCGGTCTCGCCGACGTCTTCGACGTCGCCTAGCCGAGTCTCCTGCCAGGTTTTGGCGGCCATTTCGTGTCGTAGACCGCAAATGGCCGCCAGAAACTGGCGGCAGAGTTGCGGTAGCGGCAATGGCCGCGAGCCGGCTACTGCCCGTAGTGCCAGTGGACCTGCTGGGTGCGGGCTTCTTCGAGGAGGGTGGGAAAGGCGTCGATCATGCGTGACGACGTCGGCGTGGCGGTGCCGTCGCGGGGGACGCGCTTGAGGATCAGCGCCGTGGCGGCGGCTTCCTTGTAGCGGGCGAGGGCGTCGAACCACGCGAGATCGGGCAGGTCGGCGCCGTAGCGGGCGACGACTTCGTCACGGCTCGGCATGCCGGTGGGTTCGGTCGACGAAGCGGCGGGATGGCGCGCCTCGTCGGTGAAGTAGCAGAACCACGCGAGGTCGACGCGGGGATCGCCGACCGACCAGATCTCCCAGTCGATGACGGCGCTGAGGCGGTCACCGTCGCACAGCGTGTTGCCGAGGCGGTAGTCGCCGTGGTTGACGACGGGCGGCAGCGGCGATGGCATCGTCGCGTGGAGCGCGGCCGCCGCCTCCTCGTAGTTGCCCTGCCACTCCGCGGGGACCGTCGTGAAGGCACGTGTCCAGCGGTCGATCTCGTCGGCGAGGGTGACGACGGGTTCGGCACCGAGGCCGAGTTCGGCGGGGTCGAGCTGGTGCAGAGCGGCGAGCACGTCGATGGCGTCGAGGGCGCGGGCGCGCACCCGCGCGTGATTCGCCGGGTCGCGCCCCGCGTCGAGAATCGGCTCGACGCACTCGCCGGCCACGAATCCCATGCCGAAGAACGGCGGGTCGCCGTCGTCCTCGAACAACACCGGCGGCACGCGCACGTGGTCGCGCCCGAGGAGGGCGCGCAGCAGGCGCGCCTGGCGGAGCACGTCGCGGTTACGCACGGGAGGGAGCCCCGGCGGCGCCACCTTCAACACCACGGGTTCGTCGTCAGTCGTGACGATGAAGGTCAGGCTCGACGACCCACCGGTCAGCGGTTCGATCGCCCGGACCTTCACGTGGCGTTCGCTGCGCTCGCGCAGCTCGTCGATCACCTCAGGCATACAGCCCGCCGTCGACGCGCAGCAGGGCGCCGTTGGTGAAGCTCGACGCTGGGCTGGCGAGGTACAGGGCCGTCGTGACGATCTCCTCGGGCCGACCGGGACGGCCGAGTGGGTTCGGGGCGTGCTCCCGCGCCTCGGGCGGCCACGCGTCGGCGATGTCGGTGAGAAACGGTCCGGCCGAAATGGTGTTGGCCCGCACCTTCGGCCCGTAGGCACGGGCCAGCACCTCGGTCAGAACGTTCAGCGCCGCCTTTGACCCGGCGTAGGGACCGAACAGCGGGCTCGGATGCAGCGCGCCGGACGACGACACGTTGATGATCGACCCGCCGTCGCCCTCGGCCATGCGCTGGCCGACCAAGGCGCCAAGGCGGAACGGGCCCTTGAAGTTCACGTCGACGATCTTGTCGAAGAGGTCTTCGGTCGTCTCGACCAGTGAAGGCGCCAGCGGCGACATGCCGGCGTTGTTGACGAGGATGTCGACGTGGCCGAACTCCGCATAGGCGGCGGCGACCAGCGCGTCGATCTGATCCCAGTGGCCGACGTGGCAGCCGAAGGCCAAGGCGCGGCGCCCGAGGTCGCGCACCTGTTGCGCTGCCGCCTCGCAGTTGTCGGTCTTGCGGCTCGTGATGACGACGTCAGCGCCGTGCTCGGCGAAAGCCCGCACCATTTGCAGCCCGAGCCCGCGCGAGCCGCCGGTCACGAGCGCCACCTTGCCGGTGAGGTCGAAGAGGTCCTTCACGGGCGGCGAGCGTAGCGAGCGCCCCAAAGAGACCGGGCGGCGCCACGCGCGTCGAGTTCTAGCTCGTCGGTTCGAGGACGACCACGGGGCCCCGGGCGACACGTGCCACGGCGTCGTGGGTCTCGGTGCCGACTTCGATGGTGACCTATGGATTCGCCGCGAGGTTGTGGAACCACGCCGGGTTTTCGGGGGCACCGCCCTTCGACGCGAAGATCACGCAGCTGTCGCCGTCGGGTGCAACAGCAGCAGCGGGGTGTTCTCGGACGGGCCGCCGACCTTGCCGGCGTTGCTACGGAATTCGTCGATGATCTTCGCGTTCCACTCTTCGCGTTCACTCATACTGCTGTAGAACCCGTTGCGAGGGGGCATCCATTCCTGGCTTCACCTACATCGATCTGCTGGCGCTGAGCGAATACGTGGCTGCCGCCTGGGAGCGCGGCGTCGACCGCGACTGGAGTGCCCGCGCCGGCACCGTGGAGTGGTCGTGCACCAAAACGGCCGAGCACGCGTACGACGCGGTGCTCGCCGTTGGCTTCTTCCTGGCATCGCGCCGCCAAGACCGGTATCCCGACATGGGCGGCGTCATCGACACCGGCAAGACACCGTGGCCCTCGCAGCTGATCGAAGCGATGACGATCGCGGGTCGCATGGTCGCCGGCGTCGTCGCCACCACGCCCGAGGACGCGACGGCGATCATCTGGCGCCGTCCCGAGCCGACGGTCGCGCCGGCGTCGGAGTTCGCGCCCCGCGCCGGTCTCGAGATGATCCTGCACGGCCACGACGTCGCCGCCGGACTCGGCATCAAGTACGAGCCACCCGAGGGTCTTGTGATCCGCCTGCGCGACCACACCCGCGGCTGGCCCCATTGGTCATCGCCCGGGTGGCATCCCGTGGCCCGCACCGGCGACCCCTGGGCCGATCTGCTCGCTGCGTCGGGTCGCGCCCGGTTCGTCGCGTACTAGACACGCACGCCATGAAGCTGCGCATCTTCACCGAGCCCCAGCAAGGCGCGTCGTACGACGACCTGCGGCGCGTCGCCGTCGCCGCCGACGACCTCGGCTTCGACGCGTTCTTCCGGTCCGATCACTACATGAAGATGGGCGCGGCTGACGGCCTGCCCGGACCGTCCGACGCGTGGGTGACCCTCGGCGGCCTGGCGCGCGACACGACGCGGGTCAAACTCGGCACGCTGGTGACCCCGATCACGTTCCGGCATCCGGGCCCGCTCGCCATCTCGGTCGCCAACGTCGCCGACATGAGCGCAGGCCGGGCCGAGCTCGGCATCGGCGCCGGCTGGTACGGCGACGAGCACGCCGCCTACGCCATCCCGTTCCCGGACCTCGGCGAGCGCTTCGAGCGCCTCGAGGAGCAACTGGCAATCATCACCGGCCTCTGGGACACGCCGGCGGGCGAGAGTTTCTCGTTCAGCGGCAAGCACTATTCCGTCGTCGATTCGCCGGCGCTGCCCAAACCCGTCGTGCGGCCCCGCATCGTGATCGGCGGCTTCGGCGCCAAGCGCACGCCGCGCCTCGCCGCCACCTACGCCGACGAATTCAACATCGGCTTCATCGGACCTGACATCGCCACAATCGCCTACGCCCGCGTGCGCGACGCGTGCGCGGCCCGGGGCACGTCGGTCGAGTACTCGATTGCGCTCGCCATCGCGGTCGGGCGCTCCGACGAGGAGGTCGCGGCGCGTGCCGCCAAGGTCGGGCAACCCGTCGAGCACATGAAGCAGAACGCGTTGGCAGGCAGCGTCGCCGAAGTCGTCGACCGCATCGGTGCCTACGGCGCCATCGGCGCCACCACGACGTACTTGCAGTTACACGACTTCACCGACGTCGATCAGCTCGAGCTGATCGCGTCCGAAGTGATGCCCCAGCTCTAGCTGCCGTCGGGGTAGCCGCCACGGTGGCTGACGACGGGGTGGCCCGCCAAACGACGCGGCACCTTCACCCTCGAGCGCCAGTTGTCGGGATACGGCTCGGTCCAGTCCCACGCGTCGGCGACGACGCGCGCGAGCTCATGGCGCAGGTGCTCCCACGACGGTCCGTGCTGCTTGGCCCAGGCGGTTTCGACATCCGCGCGTAGCCGCCTCGCTTCGGCGCACACGGCGGCACCTTCCTCCGTCAACGCAATCGTCTTCGGCTTACCGCCGACGTCGACGAGGCCCTCTTCGGCCAGTTGCTTCATCGCCGAGCTCCACTCCTTGGTGGCGATCCCCGTCCGCTCGTACAGGTGGCGCGTCGGGACCGGTTCATCCCCGAGCGGCTCCAGCAACCCGGCGAAGGTGGCCAGCGACAGCGGCGTCTTCGCCTCGAAGTCGTAGGTCATGGCGGTGAGTAACTGGGCCAGCAGCCCGAGCAGGTTCAGCTCGATCGGCGGCCGGCTGACGGGTTGCAGCAGCTGTGGCTGCCGGCGGCCCCACTCGACGGTGGGCACGTACTCCGGCAACGGCCGCTCGACGTCGGCGACGATCGGGATGAGCGCCGCCTGCAACGCGTCGAGCCCGCGCGCCGACCACCGCGCCGCCAGATCGTCGAGGACCGCCACCCACGTGTCGCGCGCCCGCGCGCCCATCGCGGTGGCGCGCACCACCGCGTCGCTGTCGGCCTTCCTGGGACTCGGCCCCGCGATGTCAGGGGTGTAGGTGACGTAGCCCCAGCGCCGCATGCCGTGCCACGCCGGGTGCACCGGCGGCGGGTACCCGGCGCGGGTGGCGAGCTCGCCCATCGCGATCCCGGCGTCGCCCACGAAGCGCAGGAAGTTGGCGTAGGTGGCGTAGGACGCCAGCCACACGCCGCCGCCGGGCGTGGCGCCGTGGTTCGACGTGAAGTGCGGAACGCGATGCTCGAACTCGTTGTCGGTCTCGATGGTGAGGGCGACGAGCACCCGCGACAGCAGCGACGTGATCGGTGCGTCCTCAGCTGTCATCGGGATGCAAGCCAAGCACGCGCGGCGGTCGCCCCGTGACCGCCCTTGTAGGCGACGAGGTCAGGCGACCAGCCGTCGATCACCGTGGCGAGCCGGCGCGCCACGTCGGGCCGCGTGCCCAGCGCCGCGAGCGGCACCTGCTGGGTCCGGATCGTGAAGAGGACGGAGGCGGACGTCGACAGGCGCAAGAGCACTTGGCGTTCACTGCGCAGGTAGAGGTCGTCGGGCACGCGCGCGTTGGGACGGGGCGGCCCCTCGCTGGGCAGGAAGTAGGTCGGGTCGTCGTGGATGCTCCAGTTGCGCCGCCATACGGCGCGCCCGGGCGCCAGGCGCGTCAGGAAACTGTCGACGCGCTCGGCGAGACGGTCGCGGTAGTGCGGCACCGGCCCGTGGACGTCGGCGAGGGAGCGGCCCAACTTGTCGGCGAGGCGCCAGTACGACGGGAAGCACAGCGACGCGGCGTCGAGGTGCGGGGCGCCGTCGCGCAGCACGAGCAGACACAGGTCTTCTTGTACCCGCCGGCCGGCGGCGTCGAGCGGGTGCAGCCCGTCGTCGTCGTCGTCGGTGCCCGTGAGGGCCAGCACTTCACGCGACGCGGCGCGCACGGCCGGCGTGTCGAGCGCGGCGAACACCTCTTCATGGCGTTCGGTGGTCAGTCGCTGCTTTTCGGCGACGTCGCGGGCGTAATCGGCGTCGCGCAGGAAGAGCGGACCGTCGAGCACGCGGGTGCCCATGGCGATGGTGTCACCGAGCTCGTTCAGCCAGTCCACGCGAACATTGTGCGAACTTCGGACGCCCTGCGGGCAATATCGCTGTTGTGGGCACCGATGCGGACACCATCGCCGCGTCGCTGGTGACGCCCGAAGCGTTCGGAGCGGTGTTCGACCGGCACGCCACAACCGTCTATCGCTACCTCGTGCGCCGCATCGGCCCTTCCGACGCCGACGACCTGACCGGTGAGGTATTCCGCATCGCCTTCGAACGCCGCGCTTCGTTCGACATGGACCGCGCCGATGCCCGACCCTGGCTCTACGGCATCGCCACGAACCTGATCGCCCGGCGCAATCGCAACGCGGTGCGGCGCGACCGCGCCGTGGCTCGCCTGGGTGTCGACGACGAGAACGACCTCGCCGAGCGCGTGACCGACACCCTGTACGCCGCGGCGGTGCTGCCTGACGTGCGCGCCGCCATCGAAGCGCTGCCCGACGGCGAACGCGACACGCTCGTGCTCTCTGCCTGGGAAGGGTTGAGCTACGACGACATCGCGGCGGCGCTGGCCGTCCCGGTCGGCACCGTGCGCTCGCGCCTCAACCGGGCACGCGGAAGATTGCGCGAACTCGCGTCCGTCCGCGGCGAACTCCTTACGCACGCCAACGTTTTCACCCGACAGAAGGAGCGACTCATGACCACGATCGTGGGCACCAACACCATGCCGACCGCAGAAGTCCCGCGCATGTACCCGCGGCTCGCCTACCGCGACGAGCACGCCGCCCTCGAGTGGCTCACGCGGGTGTTCGGCTTCCAGGAGCGACGCGAGGCACGCATCGGCGGCACGACGCCCGACGATCACATGCTCGCCTGGCTGCAGTTCGGCAGCGGGCTCGTGATGATCGGTCACTCCAACGAGGACATCCACCACATCGTGAGCCCGCTGGAAGCGGGCGGTGCGTCGGTGATGATCAACGTCGACGTCGACGACATCGACGCCCACTACGCCAACGCCGTCTCCCAGGGCGCGACGATCACGATGGAGTTGGAGGACGCCTGGTACGGGTCGCGCCGCTACGAGGCGAGCGATCTCGAAGGCCACCGCTGGCACTTCGACGAGCCGCACGACCGGATCCGCGCCCGCGGCGGCAACGTGCCCGACGAGCTGCCGCCCAACGGGTACGTGCCGGTCAACTAGT
>DASZWD010000045.1 GCA_035546775.1 Acidimicrobiales bacterium | reverse complement strand
GCACCGGGCTGAACGTGTCGTTGGTGACCTCCCCCGCCCACACGAGGTCCCACAGCGCGTCGAGCGTGGCCTTGTCGCTATCGCCCCGCATGTCGGTGAAGAAGCAGGCGCCGCGACGCGCCAACAGTTCACGCAGCCGCTGGTGCTCCTTGTCGCCCGGCTTCTCCAGACCCGACGGCAGGAAGACCCGCAGCAGCGGCGCCTGGTCGCGCCGGAACAGCATCACCTTGCCGTCGGAGCCGCCGAGCGGGCCGGCGCCGACCCAGATGATCTCGCCCGCCGCCAGCAGGTCGTCGAGGTAGCGCGGGGAGTAATTGGCCACGCGGCTCGCGAGGACGTCTCGCTCGAGCACGCTCGCCGGGAGGGCCACGCCCTGGAGTTGGGCGATCGCCTCGTACGTGCGGTCGATGCCGGTGGTGGTTGATCCGATCCCTTGCCAGTGGGGCAGGAAGCGGCCGAAGGCGTCGGGCTCGACGGCCGCCACTTGTTTGCGCAGCGCGGCGAGCGACCGGTTGCGCAGCTGGCGCAGCACCTCGGCGTCGCAGAACTCGAGCCCGCTGCCACCGGGGCGGAACTCGCCGCGCACGACGCGGTCGGCGCGCGCGAGCTGTTCGAGCACCGACTCGACGAGTTCCACCGGCACGCCCAGGCGCGCCGCCGGTTCGGCGGCGACGAACGGGCCGTGGGTGCGCGCCCATCGCCGCACGAGCTGCAGCAGCGCGTCGGGCGTGTAGGCGAGGAAGGCTTCGGCGACGCCGACGGGCAGCGCCGTGCCCAACGCGTCGCGGTAGCGGCCGGCGTCCTCCGCCGCGATGAGGCGGTCCTCTCCCGCGATCCGCACCGGCAAGGCGCGTCGGGCATCGAGCAGCTGTTGCCCCAGACCGAGGCGCGGCTCCGTGGAACGCTCCTCCAGCTCCGCGACGGTGAGATCGCCGACGCGGCGCAGCAGGTCGTGGGCGTTGTCGACCGTCGCCACCCGGCGCGTCGGCGCCAGCGCCTGCAGCTCGGCTTCGAGCTGCTCGAGGGCGTCGGCGTCGAGCAGCTCGCGCAACTCCTCGCTGCCGACCAGCTCAGCCAGCAGCCGGCGGTCAAGCGTGAGCGCCTGCGCTCGGCGCTCCGCCAGCGGGGCGTCGCCGTCGTAGAGGAACGACGCGACATACGCGTTGGCCAGGCCCGACGCGAACGGCGACGGCAGCGGGGTGTCGACGGTCGTCACCCGGATCTTGCGCGCCTGGATGTCGCGCAGGATTTCCTGAAGCGCCGGCACGTCGAAGGCATCGCGCAGACACTCGCGGTAGGTCTCGAGCAGGATCGGGAACGAGCCGTAGTTGCTCGCCACCGCCAGCAGGTCGGCGCTGCGCTGGCGCATCTGCCACAGCGGCGTGCGCTGCCCCGGGCGCCGCCGCGGCAGCAGCAGCGCCCGCGCCGCGTTCTCGCGGAAGCGCGCCGCGAACACACCGCTGCGGCCGAGCTCGGCCACGACGAGGTCTTCGATGGTCTCAGGGTCGAGGTTGATCCACTCGAGCGGCGGCGGATCGTCGGCCTCGGGCACCCGCAGGGCGATGCCGTCGTCGGTCCACATCAGCTGCGCCTCGACCTCG
This sequence comes from Acidimicrobiales bacterium, assembly GCA_035546775.1. Taxonomy (NCBI): domain Bacteria; kingdom Bacillati; phylum Actinomycetota; class Acidimicrobiia; order Acidimicrobiales; species Acidimicrobiales bacterium. Next base: position 16,312 of record DASZWD010000045.1, on the reverse strand, counting down.
AACTCGTCGCGCAAGCGCGCTTCGATCGCCATGGCCCACGGCGCGTGGACCCGCGCGCCAAACGGCGAGAGAATGCAGAGCCGCCAGTCGCCGAGTTCGTCGCGGAAGCGCTCGACGACGATCTGGCGGTCGGTGGGGACGACGCCGTGTGATGCCTCGCGCTGATCATCGACGTAGGCCCGCAGGTTGACGATCCCGCGCTCGTCGAGGCCGCACTCGTCGCGCAGCACGTCGTTCGGAGTTGTGTCGAGGTCGGCGATGAACTTGCCGAGCTTGCGGCCGAGCTCGACCGGCCGCCCGGCGATGTCGGCCTTCCAGAACGGCATCTTGCCCGGCACCCCCGGCGCCGGCGTGACGATGACCTTGTCGCGGGTGATGTCTTCGATGCGCCACGACGTGGCGCCGAGCAGGAACGTCTCGCCCACCCGCGACTCGAACACCATCTCCTCGTCGAGCTCGCCGACCCGCGAATTGTCGGGCGTGAACACGCCGTAGAGGCCGCGGTCGGGAATCGTTCCGCCGCTGATGACCGCCAGCATGCGGGCGCCCGGGCGCGCCGTGACGGTGTCGGTGGCGCGGTCCCACGTGACGCGCGGCTTCAATTCGGCGAACTCGTCGGACGGATAGCGACCGCTGAGCATGTCGAGTACGCCGTCGAAGGCGTCGTCGGTGATGTCGGTGTAGGGGTAGGCGTTGCGCACCACCTCCTTGATGGAGCTCACCGGCACCGCTGCGGGCAGGGCGCCCACGGCGATGGCCACGATCTGCTGGCTCAGCACGTCGAGCGGGTTGCGCGGCACGCGCGTGGTTTCGATGTCGCCGTGCTTCATGGCGCGCACGGTCACCGCACCCACGAGCAGGTCGCCGCGGAACTTCGGGAAGATGCGGCCGCGGCTGGCGACGCCCACCTGGTGGCCGGCGCGACCGATGCGCTGGAGACCCGAGGCCACCGACGGGGGGGACTCGACACACACGACGAGGTCGACGGCGCCCATGTCGATGCCAAGTTCGAGCGTCGACGTGCAGACCAGCGCCGGAATGCGCCCGGCCTTGAGCGCGTCTTCGATTTCGAGGCGCTGCTCGCGGGCGATCGACCCGTGGTGGGCGCGCGCCAGCTGCTCGTCGGCCAGTTCGTTGATCGACGCGGCGATGCGTTCGGCGAGGCGCCGGTTGTTGACGAACACCAGCGTCGAGCGGTGGGCGCGGATGAGCTCGAGCAACTCCTGCTGGAGCGCCGGCCAGATGCTGTGGCGCGCTTCGGGTGTGCCCGCCGCGGGGCCGCTCAGCATCACGTGGCCTTCATCGCTCAGCATCGGCTTGCCGAGCTGCGCCATGTCCTCGACCGGCACGACGATCTGGATGTCGAACTGCTTGGGCATGTGGGCGTTGACGATGGTGACGGGCCGGAACTCACCACCGCTGCGGCCGCCGAGGAACCGCCCGACTTCTTCGAGCGGGCGCTGCGTGGCCGACAGACCGATGCGCTGGAACGTCGCCCCCTCACCGCGCAGCTCGACGACGAGCTGCTCGAGGCGTTCGAGCGACAGGGCGAGGTGGGCGCCGCGCTTGGTCGACGCGACCGCGTGGATCTCGTCGACGATCACGACTTCGACGCCAGCCAGCGCGCTGCGGGCCTGCGATGTGAGCAACAAGTACAGCGACTCGGGCGTGGTCACGAGGACGTCGGGCGGGTGGCGCACCAGCGCCCGGCGCTCGTCTGCCGGGGTGTCGCCGGTGCGGCCGGCGACGCGGATGTCGGGCACCGGCAGCCCGGCGCGCTGGCACTCGATCGACATGCCGATCAGTGGCGCCTGGAGGTTGCGCTCGACGTCGTAGGTGAGGGCCTTGAGCGGGCTCACATACAGGACCCGGCAGCGCCGCTGCTCGTCGCTCGGGACCGGCTCGGTGGCCAAGCGGTCGAGGGCGTACAGGAACGCGGCGAGCGTCTTGCCCGACCCGGTTGGTGCCGAGAGCAGGACGTTGCGGCCGTCGGCGATGGCGTCCCACCCCTCCTCCTGGGCGGGCGTCGGCGCGTGGAAGGCCGCTTCGAACCACGCCCTCGTAGGGGCGGAGAAGCGGTCGAGGGCAGGCACTACCGATCAGGCTACGCCGGGGGTGTAGCGCGCTTTTCCGGCGTGCGATGCTGTCGCCGTGACCGGGGGCGCACAGCTCAACCTGCTCGGGCCCGTCGAACTCCTGGACGGCGACGGCCGACCCGTGCCGGTCGGCGGACCGACCCAGCGCGCCGTCCTGGCGCTGCTGGCGCTGCACCATGACCGCGTCGTGAGCGTCGACCAGCTGCTCGAAGGCGTGTGGGGCGGCGACGGACCCGCCTCCGGAGTGCGCGCGCTGCAGTCGGTGATCTCGCGCCTGCGCGCCGCGCTGACCAAGGCGGGCGCGGGGACCATCGACGCGACCGGCGCGGGCTACGTCCTTCGCCTCGACGACGGGGTGCTCGACCTCTCCCGCGCCGAACGGGCCGCGCCCGGCGACGCCGTGCGTCTCTGGCGCGGTGAGGCGCTCGCGGAGTTCGCCGACCTGGTCGCGTTCGCGCCTGACCGGCTCCGGCTCGCCGAGTGGCACTGGTCGCTCGTGGAGCAGTGGGGCGACGAGCTCGTGGCGGCCGACCGGCCGGCGACGATCGCCGCCGAGTGGGAGCGACACGTCGGCGCCGCTCCGGCCCGGACGCGGCTGTGGGCCCAGCTGATGGAGGCGCTCGCCGCCCTCGACCGCCAGGCCGATGCGCTGCGCGTGTATCAGCGCGCCCGCACCGCGTTTGCCGACCTCGGCCTCGATCCGCCGGCCGATCTCGTCGCCCTCGAACGCAGCATCAGTCGCGACGCCGCCGAACCGGGCGTGCTGGCATTTCTGTTCACCGACGTGGTCGGCTCGACGCAGCGGTGGGAAGCCGATCCGGTCGCCATGGCCGCCGCGCTGGCCGTGCACGACGACACGATGCGCGCCGCGGTGGAAGCGCACAACGGGCGACTGCTGAAGACGAAAGGCGAAGGCGACTCGACGGTGTCGGTGTTCACCGACGCCGCCGACGCGCTGCGCGCCGCCGTCGCCGCCCAACGCGCGCTCGAGATCCCGGTGCGCATGGCGGTCCACATGGGACCCGTCGAGGCGCGCGCCGGCGATTACTTCGGCCCGACCCTCAACCGTGCGGCGCGCTTGCGCGCCATCGCCCACGGCGGCCAAGTGATCTGCTCCCGCGTCGTCGCGACCGCAGCTGGCGTGGTCGGCGGCGGCATAGAACTCGCCGACGTCGGCAGCCACCGCTTGAAGGACCTCGCGGAGCCGGAGTTCGTCCACCAGGTGGTGGCCGACGGCCTCGCGCGCGAGTTCCCACCGCTCAACAGCCTCAACCGCTCGACCACCAACCTGCCGGCGCATGGATCGTCGTTCATCGGACGCGAGGCCGAGTTGGCGCGCGTCGCCGAGCTGATCGAGGTGGCTCGGCTCGTCACGCTCACCGGAGCCGGCGGTTCGGGCAAAACCCGGCTGGCGCAACAAGCCGGGGCCGAAGCGCTCGACCGTTTCCCCGACGGAGTGTGGTTCGCCGAGTTGGCACCGATCAGCGATCCGGCAACGGTGCCCAACGCGGTGGCGTTGGCCATCGGCCTGCAGTTGTTCCCCGGCGACGCCACCGCCCAGGTCGTCGGTGCGCTGAGTACGCAACAGGCGCTCGTGATCCTCGACAACTGCGAGCACGTGGTCGAGGGCGCCGCCGCGTTTGCGTCGGCCGTGCTCGCGGGGGCGCCGAACGTGCAGATCCTGGCGTCGTCGCGCGAGCGGCTGCGCGTCAGCGGGGAAACGGCGTGGCCCGTGCCCACGCTGGCGCTACCGGCCGATCGCGCCGGCGCGGCGGCGTCGGAGGCGGTGCGGCTCTTCGCCGAACGGGCGCAGGCGGCGTCGCCGGGCTTCGTGCTCGACGACACCAATCTCGACGCCGTCGTCGACATCTGTCGGCGCGTCGACGCCATCCCGCTCGCCATCGAACTGGCGGCGGCCCGCGTGCGCGTCCTGCCGCCGAAAGAGCTGCTCGAGCGGCTGTCGACGCACCGCGATCTGCTGACCGGAGGCGATCGCGGTGCGCTGCCGCGGCACCGCAGTCTGCGCGCCACCATCGACTGGAGCCATTCGCTGTTGTCGCCCGTGGAGCAGCTCGTCGCCCACCGGCTCGCCGTGTTCCGCGGCGGTTGGACGCTCGCGGCAGCGGAGCACGTCGTCAGCGGCGAGGGCGTGGACGAATACCAGGCGCTCGACATCTTCCAGGACCTCGTCGACAAGAGCCTCGTCAGCATCGACCAGGAGTCGGGCCGCTACCACATGCTGGAAACGGTGCGCGAGTACTGCCTCGAACAGCTCGAGGCCGGCGGCGACGCCGACGGCTGGAGGCGCCGTCACGCCGAGTACGTCGTCGCGCTGCTGACGCAGCTCGAGGACCAGTTCGTGCGGCCGAAGGATCAGCCCCAGGCCTACGACGTCACCGAGGCCGAGCACGACAACATGGTTGCCGCGCTGACGTGGGCCTTCGAGCACGACCGCGAGCTCGCAGGACAACTCGTCGGGTATTCGTTCGTCATCTGGTACGCGATGTCCGAGCCGGCGGTCGCCGACTGGTGCGGACGGGTCACCACCTTCGTCGACGAGCTGACGACGCCGACGCGCATGCGCGCCTGTCTCGCCGCTGGCACGTACCTCGGCTACCTCGGGCAAAAGGAGATCGCCGCCGAGTTGCTCGCGAAGTCTCGCGACGCGGCGCGCCAAACGGGCGACGCGGAGTACCTCGCGACTGCCTTGACGCTGTCGGCCGCCGTACACCGCATCTACGAGGAACTCGAGATCAGCCTGCCCTTCGTCGAAGAGGCGCTGACTCTCGTGGACCAGATCGACCGCAAGGTGATGCGCAGCCTCGTCCTCGGCTGGGGATCGTGGGTCCTCTACGACACCGGCCACCATGCCCGGGCTGCGGACGCGGTCATCGCCGCGTACGAGCTGTGTCGCGAACTCGACGACCACGTGATGTTCGGCTCGATCGCAGAGAACGTCGAATACACCGCTCCGGGATATATGACCCACGAGGAAATCGCCGAGGTCCTGCGCGAGCACGAAGCGTGGCGGCGGCGGCGGGTCACGGCGGAATCGTCGGAGATGAAGGCCCAGGAGGCGTGGGAGGCCATCGAGGCCGCGGACTACGCCGGCGCCCTGGCGCTCCAGGACGCCGCGCTCGCCCTTCCGCAGACGCACTGGCGTTTTCACTTCTACCGACAGTTCGTCCGCTGCGGATTACTGCTACTGAACGACCGCGTCGACGAATCCCTGGCCGAACTCGAGCGGCTGGCCGCCACCGCGCAGCACGAACTCGATCGTGTGCGCGTGCTCGGCGAGCTCGCGATCCTGCGACGCGTCGTCGGCGACTACGCCGGGACTCGCGCCGCGCTCGACGAAGCACTCCTGTTCCTGCTCGAGGGGCGCACCCCCGTCGGCGGCTGGGGTGTCGACCCGATGCCGTTAGCGCTCGGCTCCATCCTCATGAGGGATGCCGCGCTTGGCTGGGCGATGGGACTGGCGTCGCCCGAGAAGACCGCACGGCAATTCGGCGTGGGCTTCGGTATGGCAAGGACGGAGGGGTTGTGGGTCGATAGCTACGAGCTCGACCGCTTGCGCTACGGGCTCGTCGACTTCCCGGAGCCGACGCCCGACGCGCTGGAGTTCGGCCGTCGCTCAGCGCTGGACGAAGCGTTCGGCGACGCCCTCGCCTACGCGTTCGCCGACGACGCGTGGCGGGCCGTCGCGAAGTAGGCCGCCTGCACCTCGGGGAGGTCAAAGACGGTGCGCGGATCGCCGTCGGCGATGATCCTTCCGCGGTCCATCACGACGATCCGCGTCGCGATCTGGCGCACCAGCGGCAGGTCGTGTTCGACGACGACCATCGCCGCCCCCGTCCGCTCGTGGACGGCCTGGAGACGGGCGGCGACGCCGGGGATCTCGCGCTGGGCGAGTCCGGCGGCGGGTTCGTCGAGCAGCAGGACGCGCGGCTCGCCCGCCATCAAGCACGCCAGTTCGAGGGCGCGGCGCATGCCGGTCGACAGCTCGCCGACGAAGCGCTCGGCGTAGCCGGTGAGGCCGAACTCGGCGAGCAGGCGGACGACGGTATCGGCGACCGCCTGTTCGCTGGCGCGGCTGGCGGGCAAGCCCACGATGGCGGAGAGGAACGCCGGCTCGGTCACGTGACGCTCGCGTGCGGTTGCGATGGCGTCGCGCACGGTGAGCGCCGGCCACAGCCGGGCGTCCTGGAACGAGCGCCCGAGCCCGCGCCGCGCTCGACCCGACGCCGGCAGCGTGGTGATGTCGTGGCCGTCGAACAGCACGTTGCCGGCGTCGACGCGGACGGCGCCGGCGAGAGCGTCGAGGAGGCTCGTCTTGCCCGCACCGTTCGGGCCGACGATGGCGACGATCTCTGTCGGGGTGATGGCGAGCGACACGTCGTCGACCGCCGTCACCCCGCCGTAGCGCAACGACACGTGACGCGCCTCGAGCGCGGACGCTCCCGTCGCCGTGGCACGGCGACGCCGGCGTGCGGGCGCGTCGCCGAAGAACGCGGCGCGCAGCACGTCCGGGTTGTCGCGCAATTCGGCGGTCGGGCCGTCGTAACGAACCTGGCCGCGATCGAGGTACACGGCGCGATCGGCGAGGCGCAGCGCGCGGTCCACTGACTGCTCGACGAACACCACGGTTGTGCCCGCAGCGTTGATCTGGCGGACCACGTCGAGGACCCGCTCGGCGCCGTCGGGACTCAGTCCCAGGGTCAGCTCGTCGAGCAACAGCAGGCGGGGCTGGCTCAACCACGCCTGCGCCAGGTTGAGCAGCTGGCGCTCACCGCCGGACAGTTCCCCGGCGCGCACGTCCACGCGCGCGGACAGCCCCACGAGGGCGAGCGCGTCGTCGACCGCGGCGCGCAACGCCGACCGGTCGCGGCGCAACCGCCACCCCGCGGCGTACAGGTTGTCGCGCACCGTCAAGTCGTCGAACACGTAGGGCGCGCCGGGGGCGTAGGCCATTCCGAGCCGGAACGTCTTCGCCGGGTCCGCACCGCCCAGTTCGACACCGTCGAAGATCAACGTGCCGTGGTTCGGCACCACGAGCCCGGTGAGGGCCCGCAAGAGCGTCGTCTTGCCCGCGCCGTTGGTGCCGAGCAGCGCCACGATCTCGCCGTCGGCGACGTCGAGCGACACGTGGTCGAGGATCGTGGTGCCGCTCAGCGTGACGACAAGGTCACGCACGGAGAGTTGGACCGGGTCACCCGCGGCGCGCCGCTCGCGGTACTCGACGCGGCTGACCGCTTCGGTGCGCGACCGCACGATGCCCTCGTCCAGATGCCGCGACGCCATGTAGAGACAGAACGTTCCCGCGAGGGCGACCACGATGAGCGCGGCGAACGCCACGCGGGTGCCGTGGGCGTCGGCGAGCGCACCGGCGGCTGGCAACAGCGGCACGCCGGCGAGCGCCCACAGCGCGCCACTGGCGAAGGCCAGCGTGCGCATCCGGGGCGGCACCACCAGCGACAGCGCCACCAGTAGGCCCGTCGCCACGCCCGCGGACAGCAACACCGTCACCTGGTCGCCGAACACCGCCAGGGCGATGTTGGGTGCGAACACCATGATGAGAATCGTCAGGTCGGAGACGCCGTCCAGGACGACGAGCAGCAGCATGGCGCGACGGTTCTCGTCGCGCTGCAACATGCGCTGGACCAGCACACCGGTGACGACGATCGACACGATCGTCGCCGGGGCTTCGAAGCCGATGACGAGGCCGCGCCCGCGACTGCCGAGGCCGAACTCGTCGTGCAGGTAAGTCGAAAAGATCAGGCCCGCCGCGTTGAACGCGCCGAGGCGCAGCGGGATCGAGAGGTACACCCAGATCGCGGCGCGGTACGACCGCAGCACGCGCATCGTCTCGCCGAAGCCGGCCGGTTCTTCTTCGACCTCGGCCAGCGCGGCGTCGACGCCGACGGCTTCGCGATCGACCTGGCCGCGGCGCGGTTCGTCGAGGCGCGTCACGAACACGGCGACGAGGATCGCCACCGGGATGATCACGACGAAGGTGGCGCGCCACCCGATGAGGTCGGACAAGAAGCCGGCGACGACGGGTGCCAGCAGGAAGCCGACCGTGCCGCCGAGGTCGTAGGCGAAGAACGACGCGCCGCGCCGTGACGGCGGGTAGTAGTCCGACAGCAGGCTGCGGTGAACCGTGTCGGCGTCGCTGCCGGCGCGGGCCAGCATGCGGGCGATCACCAGCACGGCGGTCACCGGTGCGATGCCCGTCAGCCCCGTGGCGACGGCCCACACGGTGAGGCCCGCGGCGGCGATCAGGACGCGGTTGCGCCGGTCACCAAGGAACGCGATCGGCAGCGTCAACAGGATGCTGACGGGCGCCACGACCGCGGCGATGACACCGACGCCGGCCAGGCTCAGGTGGAACGCGTGGCGGATCTCGGGGGTCAGCACCGAGAACGCAGCGATGTCCCACCCGTCCACGGCGCTGACGGCGGTCAGCACCGCGAGCGGGCGCAGGTCGTACGGCGCGGTGATGCGCCGCGGGTCGAAGCGCTTCACGGTTCACGACTCCGCACGACGATGCGCTCCGCCAGGACGTCGCGCCCGCGCGCCAGCGCGCCGCCGATGCCTTCGGGAAAGAGGGCGACGAGCGCGGTGATCCCGGCACCGCTCACGAGCAGCGCCCAGCCGGACGGAAACAGCAACTCGGTCCCGCGCACAAACACCGCGCCGACGACGACACCGCCGATCGACACGAGGCCGCCGACGACGACGACGGCGAACAGCCGCAGGCTGGCTTCGGGCGCGAACGAGTCGACCTGGAGGCCCTGCTGCAGCAGCACGTACACGCCGCCGGCGAATCCGGCGATGCCACCGGCGACGGCGAACGCCGCCAGCTTCACCGCCGCCGGTCGCAGCCCGACCGCGGCGGCGGACGCCTCGTTCTCGCGCACGGCGATCACGGCGCGCCCGAAGCGGCTGCGGCGCAGATTGACGACGGTCAGGACGACGACGACGAGCGCGGCGAATGCCGCTTCGTACATCGGCTTCTCGCCGCGCAGGTCGACGCGGCGCCACAACACGGGCCGCGCGATCGTCTCCTGCACGAACCACGGAACGAAACGATGGTCGAAGAGGTAGCCGGCGGCGACCACGGCAAAGCCGAGCGTGGTGACGGCGAAGAACGGGCCGCGCAGCCGCAGCGCCGGCAGGCCAAGGAGCACCGAAACCGTCGCCGCCAGGACCACCCCGGCGCCGAGCGCGAGCGTGACGTCCCAGCCATGGCGGCCATACAGCAGCGCTGTGGCACCGCCGCCCAGCCCGGCGATGGCGAACTGCCCCAGCGACACTTGCCCCGACCAACCCGTCAACACGAGCATCGACAGCGCCAGCATGGCGTACACGCAGATGACCGCTCCGGCGTGCGCCTGGCTCGGTCGGGCCCACAACGGCACGGTGACCCCGAAGGCGACCACCACACCGATGCCGAGGGGGCGCGTGGCGCGCCACCACGCGACGTCTTGGGCGCGGCGGTCGACCGGACGCGCCTCGCGCGTCGCCAGTTGCGACGCGTCGGTCACCGCACGGCGCCGCCGCGGGTCGCGGCCGAGCAGCAGCACGACGACGACCAGCGTGACGAGCAAGATGTCGACGTAAATCGTGCGGCTCCATTCCCACGTGGCGACTTCGTCGAGCACGCCGATGCCGACGGCGGCCGCCATCGTGCGGCGCAGGTTGCCCATCCCGCCGAGGACGGCCGCGCTCAGCACCCGCAGCAGTTGTTCGGTACCCGTAGGGGCGAGGGCGACGGCCGAGGTGACGCCGTTGACCTGCGACTGGAGCATGACGGCGAGCGCCGAGAAGCCTCCGGCCAATGCCCACGCGCCCGCGGCGAGCGCGGCCACGGGCACGCCGGCGAGCCGGGCGCGTTCGGCGGCATCGCTGGCGGCGCGGAACGCGAGGCCCGACGCGCTGCGGCGCTGCCACCACTCGAGCGCCACGACGATGGCGGCGACGACGACGACGGCGAGAACCGCGTCGGCGTGAAAGGTGACGACGCCGATGCGCCGCTCGAACTGCCACGGCACCGCGAAGCGCCGGGCGCCGTCGCGCATCGGCATGGCTTGGGCCAGCAACGCGGTCGCGCCGGCGAGAACCTCGGCGAGCCCGACCGTCGCGACGGTCACGGCGAGGCGGGGCCTGTCGCGCATCCGGTCGACGACCGCCACCGACAGCAGGACACCCGCACCCGCGCCTGCCAACGCGCCGACGGGAAACGACAGCACCCACGGCCACCCGTAGTGCGTCGTCAGCCCCACGGCGCACACGCCGGCGACCGCACCGAGGCCCGCTTGGGCGAAGTTCACCACGCGGTCGATGCGGTACACCAGCGTGACGCCCGCGGCGCCCAGCGCCAGCGCGAGCCCGCTGACGACACCGCTCGCCACGATGCCGAACGGCAGCCCGTTCCCGAGCAGGACGAGGGCGGTCACGGCCGGCCCGGGTAGACGTCGGGCGGCGTCGACGGCCACTGCCCCGGCAGATACCGCTGCGAGTTGTAGAGGAACGTGCCGCGCTTGCCGTTGACCCCGGTGCGCGACCCATCCCACCACAGTTCGTTGGCGTCGAGCATCGACCCGTGGCTGAACCCGGGCGACCCGTCGGGGTTGAACTGGAACGAGTACACGCCGTACTCGCCCCGCTTGATCGGCGCGGCGCGGTTCGCCGCGCCGATCGCCGCGGGCGTCAGGTTGGGACCCGCCTGCTGCAGCATCGTGAACACCTCGAGCAACAGGCGGTAGCCGCCGTCGCCGACGCCCGAGGGGAACGGCTTGCCGGTGAGCTTGCGGTACAGGCGCGCCGCTTCCGAGTTCGGCGAGCCGTAGAAGGCGTCGGGCAGGTACTCGGTGCGGCCGAACATGTGGCCGTCGACTTCGGTCTGGTCGTAGGTCTGTCCGGCGTCGTCGGTGTCGTCGCCCGACACCCCGATGTTGATCCATTCGGGAAACCAGTTCTGGTTGTGCGCCGACTGCGTCATGAACTGGAAGGTGTAGGGATCGGTGCCCATGACGATCGTCGTCACGCCCGCCGCCTTGAACTTGATGGCGGCGCGCGCCGTCTGGTCCGACAGGCTCGAGGGGTCCGCCTGGTAGTCGAACTCCTGGACATCGGTGACGCCGTACTGCTGCGCCAACCCGCGCGTGACGATGGCGAGACACGGCTGCAGCTCGGGCGTGTCCGGGATCATCACGCCGAACTTGCGCCTGCGAGTGCGATAGTCGGCTTCGCCCGCCCACGTTGCCGGACGGTTCAGCAGACGCTTGCCGGCGTACTCGAGCATGCTGTACGCGACCCGGTCGCACTCCTGCTCGAAGGTCCACAGGTACGGGTCGCGCGCCGCGAGGAACGACTCGGTGGCGCGGCCTTCGGCGTCGAAGACGACGAGGTGGTTCTGCGCCGCGCAGTCCTCGAACGGCAACGCCTGGCTGTACACGACACCGAAGTCGTGATGCTCCTGCGCCAGCGCGATGGCGTCTTCACACGCCGCGTCGCGGCCCTTGTTCGTCGCCTCCGCGAGGGCGTCGCCGTGCGGTGACTGATACTCCTCGACCTCGACGTGACGGCCGTACAACTCGAACGTGTCGTTGAAGTACTTGAGGAAGGTATTGATGACGCTCAATTGCTTCGCCGGCGGCGGGCCACCGCCGCTGATCACCGACGCCGCGAGGTAGCGGTCGGCGAGCTTGATCGTGGTAGCCGACACGCCGTTGGCCGTGGCGCCGCCGTTGTCGCCGGAGAACTTGGCGACGCATTGGGGCGCGTAGGTGGAGTCCGGGATCTGGCGCACGCCGGGCCGGCATTCGACGCCGCTGCGCGCCACGCCGAAGGCAGCGGCGTTGGGCGGCGGCGCACTCGCCCTGCCGTTGGCCGCTGCAGCGGTCGGCACCGCGGGCGCCGTCACCGACGAGGAAGCCCCGGCGCTCGTTCCGCCGGCCGCGAGGCCGCTTGCGCCGGTAGTGGGCGTCGCCGCCAGCAGTGTCTTCGGCTGCACGCTCGGCAGGCCGACGACCATGGCGGCCCACGCGACGGCGGCAACCAGGAAGAAGCCGCGCCCCCGCACCCGGTGCATCCTCGCTGACACTAGGCGGCGCCGCTCACATCCGGGTAGGCGGCGACGAGCGCATCACGCGCGGCGCGGACCCGGCTGTCGAGGTGCGCCAGTACCCATTCGCCGATGTTGGTGTCGAGGACGGCTCGGAACTGGTCGGGAGCGACCAAAAGCAACGAGCAGTTCGTTACCGCGCGGATCGTCCCGACAGAGACGCGGTCGTCGAAGACGCGCTCCGCGCCGAGAAGCGTTCCCGGCTCATCGGAGACGACCACCGAGGTGCCGATGATCTCTTCCACGGTGCCCTCGAGCAGCACGGCGACGTGGCGCGGCCGCTCACCGCTGTGCACGACGATCGCCCCGCGAGGAACGGTGGCGATGTCGCCGACCGGTTCGAGGCGCCCCAGGATCGAATCGAAACTCTGCATGCGGCAACAGTGCCGGACCGCTGTTGCAGTTCGCTGGCAACGCGACGTGACACATGCCACATGGCGCCGGGTCCATGGGCGCCGTCATAATCGGCGCGGTGTTGTCCTCGGTGAGTCGCCACGTGCGCCACTACGCGAAGTGGTACGCCGTGGTCGTGGCCTGGGCGGTCGCCGTCGCGATCCTTCCGGTCGTGCACGCGACGCCGCCAGCCGCCGCCGGTGCACCCTCCGGCAGTGCCGGGGCCAGCGCGGCGGAGACGCCGCTACCGGCGCGCGCTGCGGCTGCGGTCGCAACGCTTCCGCCGCGAGCGTCTGCCGCGGCGCCCATTGGTGCCGGCCCGGCCGCCGACAGCCCGCCCTCAGCCGCGCCCGGCGCGGTCGCGCCGACCCCGCGCGCCAGCCGCGGCCTCCACCTCCCCGCGCCGCCGTCGGTACCGACACCACAACTCCCGAGCGCCGCCACGCCGCTTCTCGCGCCCACATCGCCCGTCGCCGCCGACGTGTGCGCCGGCATCGGACTGGCCCGCCTCGGCCTGTTCCTCGGCGGCTCGGCTGTGCCCCAAATCCCGATCGCCGGCGCCAACGCCTACCTCGTCCCCGCCTACAACCTGTGCGCGTTGTTCCCGACGCCGGCGACGTTCCGCTGCCCGCTCGACGACGCCATCGCGGCGCGCGAACCGCGCCAACTCGTCGGCATCGCGACCCCACCGCCGGTCGAGGCGCTCCCGCTTCAGGAACTCGCCGCGCTCCCGCTGCCGTTCTTCCCGCTGGCGAGCGCTCTGGGCTGCGCGGCGGCATAACGTCGTCGGCCAATGGCTGACTCCAAGGCGACGCGCGCCTTTGCGCTCAAGGTATGGCTCATCCGCCAGGGCGAGCTGGTGTCGCACATGATCTATCTCGGCGACCGGCTCGGGCTGTTCCGCGCCATGGTCGACCGCGGGCCGATGACGTCGACCGAGGTCGCCGGCGCCGCTGGCCTGCACGAGCGCTGGGTGCGCGAGTGGCTGGCCTCCATGGCCTCGGCAGGTCTGGTCGAACTGCGCGCCGGCGATCGCTTCGAACTGACACCCGAAGGCGCGACGGTGCTCACCGACGAGACCGACCCGATGTGCGCCATCGGGGCATTCGGCAACCGCGCCAGTCCGGCCGACCTGGACCGTCTCGCCGACGCGTTCCGGACGGGCCTCGGCGTCAGCTACGACGAGCACGGCCCGGCGACGGCGCACGCCACCGAGCGGATGCTCGGGCCCTGGATCACGTCGTCGCTGGTGCCCACGATCCTGCCGGCGCTGCCCGACGCCTACGCCGCGCTCGAGCGCGGCGCCCGCGTCGCGGATATCGGTTGCGGCGGCGGCGTCGCCCTCGAAGCCATGGCGCGCCGGTTCCCCAACTCGGAGTTCCACGGCTGGGACCCGTCGACCCACGCCATCGCACGGGCGCGCGAACGGCTCGCCGAGGTGGACAACGCGTGGGCCGAGGTCGGCCGCGCCGAAGAGTTGGCGACGCACGGCGCGTTCGACTTCGTGCTGGCGCTCGACTGCCTCCACGACATGACGCGTCCCGATCTCGCCGCCGCCGCAGTGTTCGACGCGCTCGCGCCGGACGGCACGTGGCTGATCAAGGACATCCGCTCGACCGGCAACCTCGCCGCCAACATGAAGAACCCGGTGATGGCGATGCAGTACGCCATCTCGGTCGAGGTGTGCATGTCCTCGGCGCTATCCGAACCCGACGGCATGGGCCTCGGCACCTGCGGCCTACCGCCGGACCGCATGGAGGAGATGTGCCGCGCCGCCGGATTCACGCGGTTCACCCTCCACGACTTCGGCGAGCCGGCGAACCTCTACTACGAGGTCCGGCCCTAGGCGACGCCGCTGTGGCGGAACGCGGCGATCGCCGCGTCGGCGGCCCGGTCGGTCGCGAGGCGCGCCCCCTGCATCAGCTTCATCATGGCGGGGATCTTGTAGGGCTTGGTGAGGAAGAACTTCGCCACGTTGCCCCAGTTGGGCGAGCCGTCCTGCTTGGCCAGCTTGAACACCTCGTCGGTGATCGAGTTGTCGGTGGCGCGATCGCTGATGGTGCGGAACACCGACCACGGCACGCCACGGACCTCACAACACTTCGCGATCGCAGCCGTCTCCATGTCGAGTGACACCACGCCTTGGGCCAGCAGGGGCGGCAGCTCTTCGGCCGGCGTGATGACGTTGGTCGTCCACATCACGCCCTTGGGCGTGTGGCCGTTGGCGTCGTGGGGCGTGAAGTCCTCGCCCGTCTCGGAGTTGCGCACCTTCTCGGGCACGATGAGCTGGCCGATGGCGGTGTCGTCGTCGACGGCGCCGGTGATCCCGAACACGACGACGCGTTCGATGTTCGGGAAGTCGGCGAACAGCGCCTCGGTCGACTTCGTCGCCAGGTCGGTGCCCATCCCGGTGTAGAGCGCCACGACGCGCTCGCCCGCCGCCCGCTGCTTGCTCACCCGCTTGAGGCCGAGCTTCTTCACGAGCGGCGCCAGCTCCATCGGCATGGCGCAGATCAACGCCGTTGTCATCGCGCTCCTAGTGCTCGCAGTGGTCGGGCGGCGGGATGTCGAGCGCCGGATTCTTCTCGAAGAAGCCGACGGGGATGAGCTGGAAGCCGCAGTACTCGACGGGCATGACCGGCCAGTCCTCGGGTCGGGGCACGTGGGTGACCCCGAACGTGTGCCACACCACGACGTCGGTGTTGCTGAGCGGACGATCGGCAGCCGTCCAGCGCGGCAGGCCGTCGCCGCCCACGTGCTGATTCGGATAGTCGCCGGCGGCGCGGTGCTCGTCGGGCGCGTACGGCGTCACCCACAGGTTGTGCGTGGCGAAGGTGGCGCGGCGCGCGATCGACGAGTCGGGCTGGGCCAGCAGCGTCGGCGTCGATCCCGGCACGAGCTTGTAGCCGACCGGCGCGCCCGTCGCGGGATTCGTCACGCCGGGATTCACGATCTTCCACACCCGGCTGCGCGCCGGGTCGACGTCGCGCTGCGCGGCGGACTCGCGGCCCAGCAGGGTGGTCGTCGGCGTGAAGGCGTTACCCAGCGGGTTGTCCGCAGACGTGGAATCGCGCTCGACGTTCTGCTCGTACACCTCGTTGGCCACGCCGTCGATGTCGAGGTCGAGCCGGGCGCAGAAGAGGTGCTGGTGCACGGGCGCCGCCAACCCCGGCGCGATGCGCAGCGCGTGCGTCGGGTGCTCGTCGGCGCCGAGGGCGCGCGTCGACATGATGCCGGTCAGCTTCACCTCGAGTTGGATCGAGCCGTCGAGGTAGAAATACCAGTAGAAGCCGTACTCGTAGTTGCCGACGGTGGCGATGAACGACACCACGAGGCGGCGCTGCCGGCGCACTTCGGTGCGGCCCCCGAGGAGGTCGACGTGCTTCCACGCGATGCCGTAGTCCTCTTCGTGGATGCAGATGGCGTTTTCGGTCACTTGGGGATTTCCGTGCTCGTCGGCGAACACGAAGTCGAGGTAGCGGATCTCGCCGAGGCAGTCGCAGCCCAGCTTGAGCGAGTTCGCCATGCGGCCGAGGCCCCACTCGCCGGCGTCGAAGGCGTTCTTCCAGTTGTGCATGGGTGACGGGTCGCCGTAGGGGACCACCATCTCGCTGATCGACATGCGATGCGCGATCGAGCGGCCGGCGTAGCTCACCTGGTGCAGCACCAGGCCTTCGAGCGGATCCATCGACGC
>DASZWD010000044.1 GCA_035546775.1 Acidimicrobiales bacterium | reverse complement strand
TGATTTGTCTCCCAACGGGGACCGGTCAGCCGATGAAACAAGGTGATGTCGTTGCGCGCCTGGCTACCCGAAGGGCGGGGATTGCCCTACGAGACCTGGCAGTTGCGCCATCGCGCCATCACCAACATCCTCTGGCTCCACGTGCCGGGCGTGATGCTCTTCGGACTGGCCCGCGGCTACTCGGTCCAGCACGTCGCGCTCGACGCCTTCGTCCTCGTCCCCTACGCCATCGCGGCGCGCTGGACGCGGCTGTCGCAGCAGTGGCGCACCATGGCGGCGACGCTCGGCCTTCTGGCGTCGTCGGCCGTCCTCGTGCACCTCGCGGGTGGCTCGACGGAGATGCACTTCCACTTCTTCGTCATGATCGGCGTCGTCACGCTGTACCAGGACTGGCGACCGTTCCTCGTCGGCATCGTGTTCGTCGCCGTGCACCACGGCGTAGTCGGCACGCTCGACCCGAAGGGCGCCTTCAACCACACCGCCGCGTGGAACTCGCCGTGGAAGTGGGCCGGCATCCACGCGCTGTTCATCCTCGGGGCGAGCGCGGCCTACATCACCGGTTGGCGCTACACCGAGCTCGAACGCACGCGCGCCGAGGACTACGGCACCCGGCTCACCCAGACCGCACTGCTCCAGCGTGAGGCGCTCGAGATCAACGACAACATCGTGCAGGGTCTCGTCGCCATCGAGGCGGCGATGGACTTCCACGACGAACAACTCGCCCGCGACGCGCTCGATTCGACCCTCCAGTCGGCGCGCGCCATTGTGACCAACCTGCTCGAACACGCGAAGACCGACGATGAATTCACCGCCGGCGACCTGCGGCGCGACCAGCCCAGCTTCCAGATCCCGTCGCGGTCCTGACGCATGTTCTCCCTGCGGCTGCGCGTCCTGGTCGTCGACGACACCCCGATCGTGCGCGCCGTGGTGCGACGCACGCTCGAAGCCGACGGACGCTTCGACGTCGTCGCCGAGGCACCCAACGGGCGCGACGCGATCGGGCACGCCGCGCGCTGCGACCCCGACCTCGTCCTGCTCGACCTGGCCATGCCGGTCATGGACGGTCTCGAAGCGCTGCCGCGCATCCTGGAGGTCGCGCCGCGCTCGCAGGTGATCGTGCTCTCGGCCTTCAGCGCCGACCAGATGGCCGCGCAGGCGCTGCGGGCCGGGGCGTGCGCTTACCTGGAGAAGACGCACCTCGCCAAGGAACTGATCCCGGGGATCGTCTCAAGCATGGAAGAGCGCGTGATCGAGGTGGGGGGAACCAGCGATCACGCGCCGTTCCATGCTTGAAACGGGCGCCGGCGATTACTCGATGCGCAGACCCGAGATTGCCCGGCTGATCACCAGCTGCTGAATCTGCTCGGCGCCTTCGAAGATGTCGAAGATCTTCGCGTCACGGTGCCAGCGCTCGACCGGGTACTCACGGGTATAGCCATACCCACCGAGGATCTGGATCGCGCGTTCGGTGGCCCACACCGCGACACGGCCGGCCTTGAGCTTGCTCATCGACCCCTCGGCGTTCTTGTAGCCACCGTTGCGTGCCAGCCAGGCGGCTCGGTGCACGAGAAGCCGGGCGGCGTCGATCTCGGTGGCCATGTCGGCGAGGATGAACGCGATCCCCTGGTTCTGGATGATCGGCTTGCCGAAGGCGACGCGCTCCTTGGCGTACTGGAGCGAGTACTCGTAGGCGGCGCGGGCGATGCCGATCGCCATCGCGCCCACCGACGGGCGGGTCGCCTCGAAGGTCGCCATCGCCGGCTGCACCGCGCCGGTGTGCTGCTTCTCCTTGGCGCGGGCGATCTTCTCGTCGAGCTTCGCCTTACCGCCGAGCAAGCAGCGGCCCGGCACGCGTACGTCGTCGAGCACGACCTCGGCGGTATGCGACGCCCGGATGCCGTGCTTCTTGTACTTCTGGCCCTGCGACAGGCCTTTGGTGCCTTCCGGGATCACGAAGCTCGCCTGCCCGCGTGAACCGAGGCCGGGCTCGACGGCGGCGACGACCACGTGGGTCGCCGCGATGCCGCCGTTGGTGATCCACGCCTTGGTGCCGTTGAGGACCCATTCGTCGGACGCCTCGTCGTAGACGGCGCGCGTCTTGAGCGACGACACGTCGGACCCGGCGTCGGGCTCACTCACGCAGTAGGCGCCGAGCTTGATCGCGTCGGGTGTGCCGAAACACTGCGGCACCCACTCGATCGTCTGCTCCGGCGTGCCGCTCGACGAGATGCCGGCGGCGGCGAGCCCCGAGCCGAAGATCGACAGCCCGATGCCGGCGTCGCCCCAGAAGAGCTCTTCAAGCGTCAGTGGCAACGTGAGGCCGGTGGCGTCGCCCAGCATGGCGTTGGCAAAGAAGTCGAAGGAGTAGAGGCCGATCTTGGCCGCCTCCTCGATGATGGGCCAGGGCGTCTCTTCCCGCTCGTCCCACTCGTGGCCGGCCGGGCGCACGACGTTTTCGGCGAAGTCGTGCACCCATTTCTGGATCTGAAGCTGGTCCTCGCTCAGCGCGAGAGAAAAGTCGGGCATTTCGTACCTCACTCGTTGTTACTCAACGGTAACATGTGGTCGCCGATGTTTGCGCCCCCGGCGCGACCGGTACCCTGCCCACTGTGGTTGCTGTCGCCCACTTCCCCGCTTCGCTGGACAAAGGCCCCCTCGAACGGCTCCGCCGACCCTTGGCGGCTGTCGCCGCGACGCTGCTCGTCATCGACTTGATGGGCCTCGGCATGCACTTTGCCGACTCGGCGCAAAACCCCTACGCCAACGAGACGCCGACGCGCGCCAAGACGTCCATCGGCGGTCCCGAAGCGGTTGTGCCGGGCGCGTCGCTAGCCGTCGGCCCTTCGGCCGACGACGCCACCACGGCGCAGCCCACGGGCTGCCTGCGCCTCGACTCGGGTTGCTACGCCGGCCCGCCCGCACCGAGCGCGTCACCCACACCGAACGGCAACGCGACGACGCCGGCACCGTCGGGCGGGAGCACCGGCACGCCGGCGCCCGCACCGACTCCCGCGGCCACGCCCGTCGTCCAGGCCGGCGTTGGCGTTCCCGCGCTGGGCACGCAAGTTTCCCTCGGGGTTGGCGACAACAGCTGCACGGGCCTGACAGTGCTCGCCGCGCTGGCCATCGGCGACTGCCCCGCCCCGAGCGGTAGCGGTCCGATCACGCTGAATCTCGGCGGCTCCCTCCTCGGCGGCAAGTAACTCCCTTTGGACGCGTCCTGCGGGACGTTGTGCCCTATTGGACGAATTGGGGGCTCCCGTACCGTGCCTGCATGGCGGAGTTCTCCCACGGGGTGCGCCCCGAACGGGCGGTGCTCACCGCCGCGGCGGCGCTGGTCGTAGCAGGCCTCGCCGCGCTGGGCGTTGTCGGCAACGGCACGCGGCCCCAGGCGGCACCGGTGGCTGCCCGCGGCGTCGGCGGCGATACGGCGCCGTCGCGGTTCACGCTGCCGACCACCGCCGTCGTGTCGCGGGTTCTCGGTCGGGCGCTCGCTCCCGCCACGTCGACGACGGGACAGGCCCCCGTTTCGTCGGAGCCGGCGTCCCTCGAGTCGACGACGACGTCCACAACCGCGCCCGAGCCGCCGCCGAGTGTCCCGGCACATCAAGTCGACCTGCAGGTTCCGGGGACGGCGGTGCACGTGACTCTCGGCACCGGCCCGGGCACATGCAACGACCTGGGCATCACTCTGCTCAAGCCGGATCAGTGCCAGGGAGCGCGTCGCAAGTCCTGACGCGCGAGAGCGGCCGCCCCGAAGGACGGCC
Source organism: Acidimicrobiales bacterium (assembly GCA_035546775.1). Taxonomy (NCBI): domain Bacteria; kingdom Bacillati; phylum Actinomycetota; class Acidimicrobiia; order Acidimicrobiales; species Acidimicrobiales bacterium. Next base: position 93,387 of record DASZWD010000044.1, on the reverse strand, counting down.
GCTCTCGTGAGATCGGAACTTGTTTACGCGGGACGGACGTTCGCCGCCTGCAGCCCCTTGTCGCCCTGCTGGACGTCGAACTCCACGGCCTGACCTTCGGTCAGGCTGCGGTAGCCGTCCATCTGAATCGCGCTGAAGTGCACGAAGACGTCGGGCGAGCCATCGGACTGGGTAATAAACCCGTAGCCCTTCTCACTGTTGAACCATTTGACGGTGCCGGTGGGCACGGGCATTCCCCTTTGCTGCGGTGATATGTAGCGAGGCGACATCAAAGGCGTCCCGCGGCGCAAACCGTAGCGTGCCGGTGCCCATTTGGGTATTGGCGATGGTTACTTACCGGTGAACAGTTGTTCCCTCGGGGCCATCCTCGACCACCCACCCGAGCGCCTCGAGTTCCCCGCGCAGCCGGTCGGCCTCGGGCCAGTTCTTCTCGGACCGGGCGACGTTGCGCGCCGCGACGAGCGCGGCCGTCGGCTCGTCCACGTCGTCGACCGCCGTCTTGAGCGGCAGGCCGAGCGCGTCGGTGATGACGAAGACGGCCGCCGCGGCGCGGTACGCGGCGCCTTCGTCGCCGGCGTCGCCCGCCGTGTTGGCCTCGCGCACCAGTTCGAACACCCGTGCCATGACCGCGGGCGTGTCCATGTCGTCGTCCATGCGCTCGACAAACGCGGCGATCTCGGCAGGATCGGGGGTGGCCGCCTTGGCATCGGCGAAGCGACGCCCGAACGCGTCGAGCCGCTCGAGAGCGGCGGCCGCGTCACGAATCGTCTCCGCGGTGACCTCCGTGGGCGAGCGGTAGTGCGCGCGCAGCACGAGCAAGCGATACGTGCGGCCGTCGCCGGTTTGCTCGAGCAGGTCGGTGAGCGACGTGAAGTTGTTGAGCGACTTGCTCATCTTCACGCCCTCGACCTCGACCCAGCCGTTGTGCACCCAGTAACGAGCGAAGGGGCGGCCGAGGGCGACCGACTGGGCGCGTTCGTTCTCGTGGTGCGGGAAGGCGAGGTCGCGCCCACCACCGTGAATGTCGAAGCCCTCGCCGAGGAGGTCGAGGCTCATCACCACGCATTCGGTGTGCCAGCCCGGGCGGCCTGCGCCCCAGGGCGACTCCCAACTCGGTTCCCCAGGCTTGGCCAGCTTCCAGAGGGCGAAGTCGATCGGCGAGTCCTTGGCGTCGTTCTCGATCCGCGCCCCACTGCGCAGCGAGTCGAGCGGCTGGCCGGCGAGGAGTCCGTAGCCCGGCACCTGCTCGGCGCGCAGGTACACGCCGTCACCCTCGATGACGTACGCGAGTCCCTTGTCGAAGAGGTCCTTGATCAGTTGGATCATGTCGTCGACATACGCCGTTGCGTGCGGGTCGTGCGTGGGGCGCATGACACCGAGGCCGTCCATCGCCTCCCACCACTTCGCCTCGTAGGTGTCGACGATCTGCTGCCACGGCACGCCGTCGCGATTGGCGCGGTTGATGATGTTGTCGTCGATGTCGGTCACGTTCGAGACGTAGGTGACGTCGTAGCCGCGGAAGAGCAGGTAACGGCGCAGGATGTCGAACACCAGCGAGAAGCGGCCGTGGCCGAGGTGGGGGACGTCGTAGACCGTCGGCCCACAGACGTACATCGACACCCGGTTCGGGTCGCGTGGTTCGAACGCGACGACCTCGCCTTTTGCAGTGTCGTGTAAGCGGAGCACGCAGGTACGGTACTGCCCGACATGAGTACTTCCGTCCCCGATAAACCGGCCCTCGAGGGCCTCGAAGACAAGTGGCGCGCACGCTGGGAAGCCGACGGCACCTACACGTTCGACCGCACGAAGACTCGTGAGCAGATCTATTCGGTAGACACGCCACCGCCGACGGTGAGCGGCCACCTCCACCCCGGCTCCATGTGGAGCTACACCCACACCGACTTCATGGTGCGCTACAAGCGCATGACGGGGTGGGAGGTCTTCTACCCGATGGGGTGGGACGACAACGGCCTCAATATCGAGCGGCGCACCCAGATCAACTACGGCGTCATCTGCGACCCGTCGCTGCCCTACGTCGAGAACTTCGAGCCGCCGGCGAAGCCGCCGAAAGATCCGATCCCGGTGTCGCGGCCGAACTTCGTCGAGTTGTGCACCCGCCTCGTCGAGGACTTCGAGGTCGAGTTCGAACGGCTGTGGCGCACGATCGGCCTGTCGGTCGACTGGAACTACCTGTACCGCACCATCGCTCCCGACGTCACGCAGACGTCCCAGCGAGCCTTCCTCGAACTCGTCGCCCGCGGCGACGCGTTCCGCGTCGAAGCGCCCACGCTGTGGGACGTCGACTTCCAAACGTCGCTGGCGCAGGCCGACCTCGTCGACCAGGAACGCCCCGGGGCCTACCACAAGATCATGTTCAGCGACATCGCCATCGAGACGACGCGACCGGAACTGATCCCGGCGTGCGTGGCGCTGGTGGCGCACCCCGACGACGAGCGGTACAAGGCGCGTTTTGGCACCACGGTACGCAGCCCGCTGTTCAACGTCGAGGTACCGGTGCTGGCCCACGAACTCGCCGAGCCCGACAAGGGATCGGGCATCGCGATGATCTGCACGTTCGGCGACCAGACCGACGTCACGTGGTGGCGCGAACTCAACCTGCCGGTGCGATCGATCATGGGCCGCAACGGCCGCCTGCTGCCGATCGAGTGGGACGACCCCGAGGTCCAGGCGCGCTACGACGAACTGGCGGGCAAGAACGCCAAGCAGGCGCAGAAGCGCATCGTGGAGATGCTGCGCGAGTCGGGCGACCTCGTCGGCGAGCCGCGTGAGATCACGCACGCGGTGAAGTTCTGGGAGAACGGCAAGAGCCCGCTCGAGATCATCACGACGCGCCAGTGGTTCATCAAGTTCCCCCCAAAGGAGACGTTGCTGGCGCGGGCCAACGAGCTCGAGTTCCACCCCGAGTTCATGCGCGTCCGGCTCCAGAACTGGATCGAGGGCCTCCAGGGCGACTGGAACATCACGCGCCAGCGGTTCTTCGGGGTGCCGTTCCCCGTCTGGTATCCGATCGGCGCCGACGGCGAGGTCGACTGGCACTCCCCGATCACGGCCACGCCCGACATGCTGCCGGTGGACCCGTCGACGGTCGCGGCTCCGGGCTACACGGAGGATCAGCGCAACCAGCCGGGCGGTTTCGTCGGCGACCCCGACGTCATGGATACGTGGGCAACGTCGTCACTGAGTCCCGAGTTCGTGTCGGGCTGGGGCCGCGACGACGACTTGTTCGGCCGCGTGTTCCCCATGGACCTCCGTCCCCAGGGCCAGGACATCATCCGGACGTGGCTCTTCTACACGCTCGTGCGCGGCGAGATGCACTTCGGCACTCTGCCGTTCCGCCACGCCAACATCTCGGGCTTCGTCACCGACCCCGACCGCAAGAAGCTGTCGAAGTCGGCCGCCAACGCCGACGACAGCCCGTTCGGGCTCATCGAGAAGCACGGCGCCGACGCCGTGCGCTACTGGGCGTCGGGCGCCAAGCCCGGTCGCGACGCCACCATCGACCCGAACGAGTTCAAGATCGGGCGGCGCCTCGCCATGAAGGTGTTGAACGCGTCGCGCTTCGCCCTCAGCTTTGGCGACGTCGACAACGACGCACCGATCACCGAAGCGGTCGACCGCGCCTTGCTCGCCGCCCTGCGCACCACCGTCGTGGAAGCCACCAAGGGGTTCGAGGACTACGACTACGTGAGTGGGCGCGACGCCACCGAAACGTTCTTCTGGTCGTTCTGCGACGACTACCTCGAGCTCGTGAAGGCGCGCGCCTACGGCCAGGAAGACGGCATCAGCGCCGAGGCCGTCGCCAGCGCACGGCGCACCCTGCGCATCGCCCTCGACGTGCAGCTGCGCTTGTTCGCGCCGGTGCTCGCTTACGTGACCGAGGAAGTGTGGTCGTGGTTCCGCGAGGGATCGATCCACCGCGCGCCGTGGCCCACGGTCGCCGAGCTCGCCGGCCTCGCCGGCGACGACGATGCCACGCTGCGCGCCGCCGCCGCGGTGTTGGGCAACGTGCGGCGCGCCAAGACCGAAGCCAAGGTCGGCATGCGAGCCGCGGTCGCCCGCGTCGACGTGGCCGACGCGGAAGACGTCGTCGAGCGGCTGCGCACCGTCGCCGACGACCTCGCCCGCGCCGGTTCGATCGCCGGCCTCAACTTCAGCGTCGGCGAGCCGCTGATCGCGGTCGAACTCGCTAGCGAATGAACACCGGCGTGCCGAGCGGCAGCATGCCCGCCAGGCGGGTGATGGCGTCATTCGGTAACCGAACACAGCCGTGGCTGGCGTCGCGGCCAACGGAGGCCGGTTCGTTGGTGCCGTGCATCCCGACGGCGCCGTCGCCCGACCCGAACGACTGGTACACGTTCGAATAGGCGGAGAGCGTGAAGGCGTAGGGGCCGTAGTCGCCGCGGGGGTTGTACGGCTGGAGCAACTCGACGGCGAAGAACTGACCGGACGGCGTCGGCGTCGCCGGCTTGCCGACCGCCGCCGGCTCGTCCATGACGAGCGCGTCACCGTCGAAGACGTGAAGCCGGTGCGCGGCGCGGTCGATCTCGACCCGGTAGTGCACCGCGGAGATGGTCACGTCGCTGCGCCGCACCCAACCCAGGCTGTCGTTGGGCCGCAGCGGGAGGAGCACCTGGAGCCAGTCGCCACCGTCGGCTACGACCAGAACGACGCGGGGCGCGCCTGACTTCAGCGGATTCGTCAACGAGACGGCGGGTGCGGCGTTGGGCGCCACCGACACGGCCAGCGCGCGGCCGATCGCCTGGGCGACGATGTAGTTGCCGTTGGTGAGTTGCCCGTCGTAGTGCGCCCACGGCGAGCCGGACGGCCGAGGCGCGGCGGCGACGGGCGCACGATTGACGCGCGCGGCCCCGACCCGCGTGCCCGTGGCCGCGCCGGTCGGCGGCGGGGGCGGGGGGGTCGTCGTCGTCGTCGGTACGGCGAGACTCGTGGGCGCGGCGTGGTCAACGGCCGGACCGATCGACGCGACCTGCCGCTGTCCGTCGGTGCTCGCGACGCAACCGGCGAGCACTGCGGTCATGATCAACGCGACGGCGACGAGGCGCCCGAACTTCCCCTGCACAGCACCGCCGATCCTACGCGGTCGCCACGGCAATCGCGTCGGGGTTCAGTAGCTTGCCGCGATGCAATTTCCTTGGAGGCGGGGGGCCAAGATCGCGCGCGTCGCCACGGCGACGGCGCTGTGCACCGGGGCGCTGAACGCCTGCGCGTCGGGCTCGTCAGGTTCGAACAGCCACGCGCCGATCGAGTCCGTAACTGCCGCGTTGCGCCGCGTCGCGCCCCCGGTCAGCACGGCGGCGGTGCCCGAGGTCGCCGAGCCGGCGCAGTATCGCATCGACTACGACGTGTACTTCGCCGACCACACAAAGGGCGACGTCGCCGGCCACGGCAAGCAGCAGCGACGCCTCCTCGACGCCACGCGCACGTACCGGCGCGTCGTGCGGCCCTTCGAGGAATCCGGCAGCGTGCAGGCGACCCTCGGGTTCGCCCGCGGCTCCGGCGGTGCCGTGTCCCGCGTGACACCGATGCGCCCGCTGGGCGACGACCCCCGACCCCGCGTCTACCCGCCGCCCGATCCGCCCGTCGGCTACCGGCGCGTTGCGGGCCGAACCTGCGCGTCCTACGTCGTGGGCGACGGCGAGTACTGCATCGACGGCGCCGGTCTCGTGCTCGTGAGCCGAACGCCCCTGTCGCTCGACGTGGCCGTGAAAGTGACGACCGGCGACGACGCCGAGACACCCGCTCAGATCGCTGCCCCATTGGCGAAGGGCTTCACCGAACCCCAGCGCGGCAGCCTGCGTCCGATCGACCCGGACAGCGCCCCGGCGGGCGCCACCGACTACGCCCTCGACGCGCCGCCCGAGGGATTCACCCTGGTCGGTCGCTACGCCGTCGTGCCGCTCACGGGCGAGGTGCTCAACCAGACGCGCAAGATCGTCGCCGGCATCGCCGACGTCTACGTCCGCGGCGTCGACGCGATCGTCGTCGAGCGCGGCGGCAAGCTCGACAAGAGCGGCGTCGGCGACGAGAGTCTCGGTGCACTGCAAGCCAAGCACGACGTCGACCTGGGCGGGCTCGGTACCGGCCAGGCCGGCATCGCCGGTGTCGGCCCCTTCGGGTACCGGGAGGTGCGCGCCACGCCCTCGCAGGGTCGCTACGTCGTGGTCGCCGGCACGGTGCCGGAACACGAACTCGTCACGATCGCCCAGTCGCTCCAGGCGCGACCCGGTTCGCAGCTCAACTACCTCGACTAGGCGCCAACCGGTACGACGACGAGCTAGACGCCGGACTTGACCCGCGCCGGCGCCTTCTTCGCCGGGCGCTTGCCGTTGCCGTTCGCCTTGCCGTTTACCTTGCCGTTGCCGTTCGGCGTCCGCTTGGTGGGAGCAACCTTCTTGGTGGCGGCGCGCTTGCGCGCCGGTGTCTTGCGCGGTGCCGCCGTCGGCGCACCGCCACCGCCGGAGCGTTCGATGACCTCGAGCGTGCCGCCGAGGTAGCCCTCCACGACGCGCGGGTCGTGGATGACCGAGTCCGGGTCGCCTTCGGCCACCACCTCGCCGAGTTCGAGGGCCACGAGACGATCCGACACGGAACGAATCAGCGGCATGTCGTGCTCGATGACGATCAGGCCGGCGTTGGTCTGGTCGCGGATATCGAGCAGCAGCGGTGCGAGGGCTTCGGCCTCCCGTTGCGCGATGCCGCTGCTGGGTTCGTCGAGCAACAGCACCTTCGGCTCATGCGCCAGCGAGCACGCCAGGTCGACCACGCGGCGCGTACCGGTCGACAGCTCGCCGACGAACTTGTCGGCGAAGGCGCCGAGGTGCATGAGGTCGATCAGCTCGTCAACGCGGGCACGCACGGCGCGCTCGGCGATACGCACCGCGGGAGACATGACGAACGACGCCAGCGGGTCGCGGACTTCGAGGTGGCGCTCGAGGGCGACGGCGATCGTCTGGCGCACCGTCATCGACGGGAACAAGCGGGCGTCCTGGAACGAACGGCCGAGGCCGAGCTCGGCGCGCATGTCGGGCGTCCACGCCGTGACGTCTTCCCCGAGCAGCAGGACCTTGCCCTCGGTGGGCGTGACGAAGCCCGACATCAGGTCGAACAGCGTCGTCTTGCCCGACCCGTTCGGGCCGATGATGCCGACGACCTCGGCTTCGCGCACACCGACCGTGACCTCGTTGACGGCGCGCACGCCGCCGAACGAGATGCCGATCTCGTTGACCGACAGCACCTCGTGGTGCTCGCGACCGCACGACTTGCACGCCGCTTCGAAGCGCTTGCGCGCCTTGGCCGGCACCACACCGGCGGCGTCGTCGCGGCCGGCGTCTGCACCTTGGAGGAACACGGCGCGCAGGATGTCGGGGCGCTCGAGCAGGTCGCGGGTCGGGCCGTCGAAGCGCACCTCGCCCTTCTCCATGAAGATGGCGCGCTCCGCCAGCGTGATAGCGACGTTGACCGACTGCTCGACGAGCACGACCGTGGTGCCGGCCGCGTGGATCTCGCGCACGATGCCGAGCAACCGCTCGACGATGAGCGGCGCCAGACCAAGGCTCAGTTCGTCGATCATCAGCAGCTTCGGCTTGCAGATCAACGCCTGGCTGAGCGTGACCATTTGCTGCTCGCCCCCCGACAGGTTGCCCGCCTTCTGGTCCCACCGCTCGCGCAGCACCGGGAAGAAGTCGAGGCAGCGGTCGAACACGGCGTTGACGTAGTCGCGGTCCTTCTCGAACTGCCACGCGGCGAGCTTGAAGTTCTCTTCGACGGTCAACGTCGGGAACACGCCCTTGCCGCCGGGCATGAAGACGACGCCGGCCGCCAGCGTCTCTTGCGGCGTCTTGCCGACGATTTCCTCGCCGTCGAGCAGCATCGACCCAGCGCTCGGCTCGAGCAGTCCCGAGATCACCGACAGCAGCGTCGACTTGCCCGCGCCGTTGGTGCCGAGCAGGGCGACCATCTCGCCGCGCTCGACGTGCATGTCGACGCCGAACAGCACCTGCGTCTTGCCGTAGCCGGCGTTGAGGCCGCGGATCGTGAGCAACGGGTCCTGCGGCGGCGACAGGTGCTCGATCGGCTGCGTCGGCAGGTTCTCGGCGTCGGCCTCCTCGTCGAGGATGTTCGCTTCTTCGTCCTCGACGCGCACGTCGGCGAGCAGGCTCGGCACGACGATGTTGCGTCGCCGGGCGCTGACGCGCAGGAGGTTGTCGCGCAGCGAGTAGAGCAGCGACCCCAAACCGCCGGGGATGAACATCAGGATCACCAGCACGCCGACGCCGCTGGCGAGCAGGCGGCTGAGCGGCTCGTGGGTGAAGCTCGAGTAGTTGACGAAGGTGAGGTACACAGCGCCGAGTAGTGCCCCCGGGATCGAGCCGAGGCCGCCGATCACCGCCATCGAGAACACGAGGATGCTGCTGTCGGGCGTCAGGATCGTCGTCGACATGGCGTGCTGGTGGAACACGTACAGACCGCCGGCGACCGCCGCCAGAAATCCTGAGAGGGCGAACGCCGTGAGCTTCGCCCGCACCGGATTCACGGCGTAGGACTGCGCGGCGCGCTGGTTGTCGCGTGTGGCGACGAGGATGCGTCCCGTGCGGCTCTTGCGCATCGCTTGCACGGACCCGAGGGCGAGCAGGAAGAAGACCAGGATGACGAAGTAGAAGGTGCGCTCGTTCTCGAGGTCGATGCGATTGAACAGGATCGGGCGCACGATGCGCTTGTTCGGGTCGGGCACGAGCCAGGTGAAGAAGTCGTTGTTCAACAGGAAGGTGCCCGTTGCCAGCGCGAACGCCAGCGTCGACACCGCAAGGAACAGGCCTCGGATGCGCAAGGCCGGCAAGCCGACGAGGACCGCCATGACGGCGCCGGTCAATCCGGCACCGAGGATGCACATGAAGAAGTTCCAGTGGCCGAGCGCCAGCGACCCACCGACCGACGCGCCGAAGGCCATGAAGGCCACCATGCCGAGCGATATCTGTCCCGCCCAGCCCGTCAAAATGACGAGCGACAGCGTGACGATCGCCATCATCAGGCCGACGCCCATCAAGTTGACGCGGCCCGGCGCCATGTTCCACGGGATGACGACGAGCACGACGAACATCACGACGTAGACGAGGACGCGGCCGACCCACACCTCGGGCAGGCGCGCCAGTTCGCTCGGGACGGGACGGACTTCCTTGGTCGCGGCCCACGAGGAGGTGCCGGTGTCGTCGGCACGTGACTCCTGACCGCGGCGCTGGAACAGCAGCGCACCGATGATCACCGCCAGCAGGATCCCGTCGACCTTGATCGTGCTCGTCGTGCGGTAAAGCACGCTTTGCTCGACCATGCCGAGGGCAAGGGCGGCGCCGAACGCTTTCGGCAGGCTCTCCATGCGGGCGATCACGGCCGCGGCCAGGGCGCGCATGAGGATCGACGTGCCCTCGAGGCCGCCGATGTTGACGCCCTGGATCGGCATGCGCAGCAGGACGCCGAGTGCGGAGAGGCCCGCCGACATCGTCCACACCAGCGTGCCGATGCGCTTGACGGGGATGCCGAGTAGCGCGGCGCGGTCAGCCGACTCAGCCGATGCCCGCACAGCGACGCCGGCGCGCGTGACCTTGAAAAAGGCTCCGAGCCCAACGGCGACGAGGGGCACCACGATGATGATCAGCAGGTGGGCGCCGGTGAAGATGGCCTTGTCCCAGTGGAACTTGAACGTAAAGGGCACCGGGGGCTGCGGGACGATGTCGAACTTGAACATGTCCTTGTGGCCGAAGACGCCGGCAAAGAAGTTCAACAGCTTCGGCATGCCGAGTTGGAGCGATCCGAACAACTCCATGATGCCGATGGTCGCCACGGTCAGCAGGAGGCGCGGCGCCTTGGCGAAGCGCCGGATGAACACGAGCTCGGTGAGTGCACCGAGCCCGATGGCGAGGGCGAAGCCGACGGCGACCGCCGGGAAGTACGACCAGTGCGGGCCGGCGATCAGCGAGGCCGCCATGATCGCCGCCACGCCACCGATCTGGCTCTGGGCGAAGTTGATGATGCGGTTGGCGCGGTAGATGAGCACCAAGCCCATGGCCACGAGCGCGGAGAGCGACCCCACGACCATGCCGAGGAAGAGAATCGGGACCGGCGCGGGAAACGCGAAGTGGAGCGCCACGAAGGCGACCAGCCAGAACGCGATGGCGCGTTGGTACTTCATCCAGCCGTCGACGATCCGCGTGCCCGCGTCGCGCGCGATTCCGTTCACCCAGCCACCGCTTTGCTCTGCGGCCACGACAACTTCCCCCCTTGCACGGTGTGCCTTAGACAGGCACCCGCCTGACCAGCACGCACGGCACGACTCGGCGTACCATGCGCCGCAGCATAAGCCGCAAGGCTACGCAATTGTCGGCTGGGAACACAGGGGGGACCTGAGTACATATGACTCTTCGTCAGGCTGTCGATCGGTACGGCGCGGCCGTGGTGATCGTCGTGGCGTTGGCGCTGCTGGTTTTCGTCACACCGCCAAAACACAGTTCCTCGGACGCGTTGAACACCAACTCCAACTCGTTCACCAACAGCGGTGACGCGTCCGCCTCCGGCGCCTTGGGCACGACCGACTCGACGTTGCCCGACGGCAGCGTCGTGAGCGGCGCCGACGCCACCAACACCGGTTCCACGGCGCCGAACGCCGGAACAACCACCAACGCACCGATCAAGGGTGCGGGCGTCACGTTCGGCACCGGCCCGCACTGCCGCGCGGACGGCCGCCAGATCGCCATCGAGCGCGTCGCCCCGCCGTGCGCCAACTGGACGTCGGCGCCGAACAACGGCGGCGCCACGTCGCCCGGCGTCACCAACAACCAGATCCTGATCGTGCGCTACCTGCCCCAGGTCGACCCCGCCACCGAGGCCATCCTGCAGAACGCCAAGCTCGCGGACCCGCCGGCCACAGTGACGAACGCCTACAAGGCGATGTTCACGTACTTCAACCAGCACTACGAGACCTACGGCCGCCAGGTCGTGTTCCAGGACTTCAACGCCACGGGGCCGTCGGACAACGAAGAGCAGGCACGCGCTGACGCCGTCACCATTGCCACCAAGATCAAGCCGTTCGCGGTATGGGACGGCACCGATCCGAAGGCGTTCGCCGTGGAGATCGCGTCGCGCCACATCATCTGCATCTGCACGGTGACGCTCTCGTCGCAGTTCTACCAATCGCTGCCGCCCTACATCTTCGGCGCGCTACCGACGTCGACGGAGTACTCACAGCACCTCGGCGAGTACATCGGCAAGAAGCTGTGGAACCGCCCAGCGAAGTTCGTCGGCCAGGGATTCCTGCCGAACCAGACGTCCAAGCGCAAGTTCGGGCTGATCTACATCAACGGCAACAAGGGCGTCGTCGACCCCGAGGGTGAACGCGCCAAAGACTCGCTCGTCTCGGAGATGGGCAAGTACGGCGCCAAGTTCGGCGACGGCGACATCTTCTCCTACACGTACGACCCTGGGCGCAACCAGTCCGACTTCGCCAACATGATGATCAAGTTCCACAGCGACGGCGTCACAACGCTCGTCATGTTCGTGGACCCGCTGTCGCCCATCCTCATCACGAGCGCGGCGACGAACCAGGGGTACTACCCCGAGTGGCTGATCACCGGCTCGGGTCTGTCGGACACCACCGCCGCGGGGCGCTTGTACGACCAGACGCAGTGGGTCCACGCCTTCGGCATCTCGCCGCTGTGGGTGACGTGGGCCACGGTGGCCAACTCCTACGGCTACCGGGAAGCGCACCACGGCGACCCGAGCATGAAGCCGGGTGACGAGGGCGTGCTCATCAACATCTACGCCGCGGTGCCGCGCATCCTGTTCACCGGCATCCAGATGGCCGGCCCCAACCTGACGCCCGACAACTTCGCCAACGGCGAGTTCGCCTTCCCGCACAGCGGCGGCACGCCCGCCACGCCGTTGCAGTACTTCACCCGTCAATACCCGACGGCCATCAAGGACTTCATGGAGATCTACTACGACGGCAGCAAGTCGGGGCCCGACGAACGCGGCATCAACGGCAAGGGCATGATCATGAAGATGCACGGCGGCAAGCGCTACACACAGGGCCAGTGGGACACCGCCGAGACGCAGGCGTTCAACGACCCGACGGCCGTCTCGGTCTCCGACGATCCGTCGATGGGCGGCGATCCACCCCACGAGCAGGACGGGCACCACCACACCGGCAAGTGCCTTTCGTGCACCGGCTAAAGCCGGCGCACGATCCCATCGCCAACGCCGTGTGAGCCTCGACTGCCAGTAGTGGTTTGAAGACGCCAGGTCGTTCCGACCTAATGCCGAAGGATCCGGCTTTGCCGGTCCGGAGGCTCCGAGACGTGCGCGAGGTTCAGCTCGGCCCGCAACCTTTGGTTGCGGGCCGATTGCTCTATAAGGGCTTGAAGACCATCAGCAGGACGAGGGCGACGAAGATCAGGGTGACGACGCCGCCGTTGCGGGCCGCCGCCTTGGCCCGCTGTTCGAGTTCGACCGCCTGCGGGGGCGGGCCAGCGGCACCGCCGGGGGGCGGACCCATCGTGGCGAGCTCGTTGCTCAGCTTGTTCATGGCCTTGAGGTTCGGCACGTGCACGAAGCCGGCGAAGAGGATGCCGATGATCACGATCGGGATCGCGGCCTGCACGAAGCGGTCCGACCAGTCGTAGGGACCAACGGCCACCAGAATCAGTCCGAAAATCGCGGCGCCGTAGATCACCGGTGTGGTGACGCGCTCGGCGGCGAAGATCGTGGCGTCGCTGATCGCCGCACCTTCCTTCCCGCGGAACTTCGACGCCTGGTTGCCGAGCAACGGATACACGAACGTCGAGCCGAAGCCGACGATGACGCACAACAGGTGGCCGACCACCAGCAGGTGGTAGACGGTTTCGTCGCCTCGCAGAGCAGCGAGCATCTATGCCTCCTCCGCCGCGGGAGCGCCGGCGAGTACGGACCGGATCGCCTGCGCCGCTCCCATGAGCGCAGCCGACTCGTAGGGCACCAACGTGTTGGTGCCGGTGTCCGCGAACTTCCCCAGCGTTTCGAGTTGCAGGATGGCCACGACCGTCGGGTCGGGATTGGCGTCGGCGATGGCGCTGTACACGCTCTTGATCGCCTTGGCCTTACCTTCGGCTTCGAGGATCGCCGCCTGGCGATTGCCCTCGGCGCGCAGGATGGCCGACTCCCGCTCACCTTCGGCGGCGCGGATGGCGGCCTTGGCGTCGCCGTCGGCGCGGTTGATCGCGGACTGCTGCAAGCCTTCGGACTCCAAGATGCGCGCCCGCTTCTCCTGATCCGCCTGCTTCTGCAGGGCCAGCGCCTGAAGGATCTGGGGCGGCGGCGCGATCTCGACGATCTCGATGCGGCTGATGCGAATGCCCCACTTGTCGGTGACGGCTTCCATCTGCTGCTGCACATCGGTGTTGATGCGCTCGCGTTCGGACAGCGCCTGGTCGAGCGACAGCGTGCCGATGACCGAACGCAGCGCCGTGCGGGCCAGGGCGTCGATGGCGACGTCGAAGTCGGCCACGCTGAACAGCGCCTGCTTGGCGTCGACGATCTGCGTGAAGATGGTGGCGTTCACCGTCACCACCACGTTGTCCTTGGTGATCACTTCCTGCCGGTCACCGGGACGCGGGATCTCGCGCATGTCCACGCGCTGGAGCGACTCGACGAACGGCGTGATGAGCACGAGCCCCGGCTCGTGAATGCGCCGGTACTCACCGAGGCGCTTCACGACCGCAACCTGTCCCTGCTGCACGATGTTCACCGCCTGCCACAACGTGATCAGCATGAGGATGACGACGATCACGAACACGATGCCGGCGGCCGAAGCCACAGCGTCGGTTACTCCGAGTTGGATCACTGCAATGTCCCTTCCGTTAGGCCCTCGACGGCCCAGACCACAAGGGTGGTGCCGGCGACGGCGGTGATGGTGACCGGGGTGTGGGCCGGGATCGTCTCGCCCGAGCCGGAAACGGCCAGCCAGCGTTCTCCGGCGAGGAGTGCGTGGCCGGCGTGGTGCTCGTCGCCGACGTCGTCGAGCGTGAGGCAGTTCTGGCCCACGATGCCGCCGTGCACGCCCTTGGCGACGTGGGAGTTGAGGTGGCGGCGATCGGTGATGCGGCTCATGAACGGCCGCACGCCAAGCACGCCGACGGCGGAGACGGCCACGGCCGCCGCGCACTGCAACCCGAGGGCGCCGGGCACGAGCACCGCGATCACTGCGGCGGCGAAGGCGCCAATGGCGCCGAACATTGCGTAGAACGCCCAGTGGTGGAGTTCAAAGGCAACGAGGATCACGCCCAGCACGAGCCACACGACCGCCATTGCCGCTCACGGTACTCCTGACGCGCAACTGGCTCTGTCAGTCACCGCAAGACGGTCACTGACAGAGCCAGTTCGGGAAATGTGGAGGTGATGGGACTTGAACCCACGACTTCAGCATTGCGAACGCTGCGCTCTACCGGGCTGAGCTACACCCCCGTTTGGGATCGCTCAGCGTAGACGAACGTCGAGCGAATTCGAGAACGCTTAGTGGGCGCCCGCGGTGGCGTAGGTGTCGCCCCAGGCGCTGACCTCGTCGTAGAACGACGACGACGCCGCCTCGCGCAGGTCGAGCACGCGCTCCTGGCGCGGCAGGTACCGCAGCTTGGTGCTGCGCTCGCTCGCCGCGTTGCGCAGGTGCACCAGCGTGGCGACGTAGGCGGCGAGCAGCAGATCGCAGACCACGTTGACGAGCAGCATCTTGGAGCCGAACACGAACGACATCAGGAGCGTGCCGACGCATAGACCCGTGAGGGTGAACAGCACGTTGCGCCGGCGCTCCAGGGTGCGCTGGCGGCGCATCTCCGCGCCGCTGCGGATCGAATTGCGGTACGTCATCGGCGCGGTGATGACGGGTGACCCGACCTGGGCCGTGAGCGCGCGGCTGTACCCGTGCGGTTCGGTGCCGTTGAGCACCCGCAGGTGCCGGTGGAACTGCTTGATGCTGTCCGCGGGACGACCTTCAGCCCGACTCCGCCACATCGGGGGTACGAGAACAGCCGCCCAAATAACGGCGAGGACAAGCAATACCAAAACGGTCAAGCTCCTCAACCTCTTCCAGTGCTAAGGACCGTACAACGCCCATCGCGCACAGTCGGGGATGGTCATGCACAGTCGTGCGAACTCGAACTACCTGTCGGAACGAAGCCGACAGTCTTACCCGGTGGACCTCCCCGGGTCCACCCGTTGCTAACAAAAGTTAGCAGTCGCGGATCGGTTAGTCCAACCCGCCGAGGTCGAGCTCGGGCAACGGACGCCGCCAGCTGCCGCTGCGGCCGCCGGTTTTCTCCCACAAAGCGACGTCGCCGATCATCATCCCGCGGTCCGACGACTTGCACATGTCGTAGATCGTGAGCGCCGCAATCGTCGCCGCGTGCATCGCTTCCATCTCGACGCCCGTGCGGTCGACGGTCTCGACCTGCGCCTCGACCTCGACGTTGTCGTCGCCGATGTTGAAGTTGATCTGCACCGCGCCCACGAGCAGCGGGTGGCATAGCGGGATCATCTCGGCCGTGCGCTTGGCCGCCTGGATGCCGGCGATGCGCGCCGCGGCCAATACGTCGCCCTTGGTAACGGCGTTGCTGGCGATCATCGCGGTCGTGTCGGCGGCCATGAACACCTTGCAGCGCGCCAAGGCGCGGCGGTGCGTGGCGTCTTTGGGAGTGACGTCGACCATTCGGGCCCGCCCCAGGGGATCCAAATGTGAGAAGCCGCGCTCTGCCATAAGACTCGGCAGTCTACGACGCGAGCGTTATTCGCCGCGCCTGGCCCGCTCGCGATCGACGATCTCGTAGAGGACGGAGCGGAAATCGTCGGCGAGGTCGGGGCGCTCGAGGGCGATCTCCACGGTGGCCCGGAGGTAGTCGAGCTTGTTGCCAACGTCGAAGCGGCCTGTCTCGAAGGCGTAGGCGTAGACCGGCTGCTTCTCGATCAGCAGCGCGATGGCGTCGGTCAGCTGGATTTCGCCGCCGCGTCCCGGCGTCGTGCGCTCCAGGGCGTCGAAGATCTCCGGAGTGAAGACGTAGCGGCCCATGACGCACAGGTCCGAGGGCGCTTCGCCCGGCGCCGGCTTCTCGATGATCGAGGTGATGGTGATGCCGCCGTCGGCGTCGACCGGCTCGATGCACCCGTAGAGCGACACCTCGTGCGGCTCGACCTTCTTCACCGCCACCACCGACGCATCGGTCTCGGCATACAGCGCCAGCATGTTCTGGAGATGGCCCGACGCCGGGTCCATCATGTCGTCCTCGAGCAGCACGGCGAAGGGCTCGTTGCCCACGTGGCTGCGGGCCACGCTCACGGCGTGGCCCAGACCGCGCGGCTGGCCCTGGCGGATGTAATGGATGTCGGCCATCTCGGCCAGTGCCCGCATCTGCTCGAGTTCGGCGAACTTGCCGCTCGCCTCGAGGGCGTGTTCGAGCTCGAAGCTGCGGTCGAAGTGGTCGACGATGGCGGTCTTGCCGCGCCCGATAACGATCACGATGTCGTCGATTCCGGCGGCGACGGCCTCTTCTACGACGTATTGAACGGCGGGCTTGTCGACCACGGGCAGCATCGACTTGGGCACCGCCTTGGTCGCCGGGAGGAACCGTGTACCAAGGCCGGCCGCCGGAATGACGGCCTTGCGCACGCGCGGGGAAGTCATGCCGGCGATCGTAACGAGGCTTCCTCACCGCGCATGAGTCGCCTGATGTTGCCGTGGTGGCGGGCGAGGACGAGCACACACAGCGCGGCGAGCAACCACACCTCGCGCGCCGGGCGACCTAAGCCCCACACCACGAGGGGCGCGGCGACGAGCACCGCCAGCGAGCCCAGCGACGCCTTGTTGAGGACGCGGGCGATGAGGAACCAGATCACGGTCAGCACGATGGCGAGCGGCGGGTACACGACGATGCCGACCCCGCCAGCGGTGGCGACGCCCTTGCCGCCCCTCCCCCAGCGCTGCACCGGGAAGCAGTGCCCGACGACGGCCGCGATGCCGACGACGAGACCCATCGCCGGCCCGCCGAGGTAGCGGCCGAGCCCAGCAGCGATGCCGCCCTTGATGGCGTCGCCGATCAGGACGACCGCTCCCGCCTTCCAGCCCGCCACCCGGTACACGTTCGACGCGCCCGGGTTGTGCGACCCTTCGTCGAGCACGTCGTGGCCCTCCCGCTTGGCCACGAGCACGCCGGTCGGGAAGGTTCCCAGGGCGTACGCGAAGACGACGGCGAGGACGTTGGCGACCACGAGGCCATCCTAGGAAGTGCATTCGGGGGCGACAGCAACCGTCCGGTAAAATTGTCCTTCCCATGCCTACGTACGAATACGAGTGCAAGAAATGCGGCGAACGATTCGACGTCGTGCAGTCCTTCACCGATGAACCGTTGAAGCGCCACAAGGGCGGCTGCGGGGGTTCGGTCAAGCGGGTGTTCGGCTCCGTGGGCATCAGCTTCAAGGGCAGCGGCTTCTACAAGACGGACAACCGCTCGTCGTCGTCGAAGTCGTCCTCGTCGTCGACGTCGGAATCCAAGGCGTCGGAGTCGTCGACGCCGAAGAGCGACACCAAGTCCGACACGTCTTCAACGACCCCTTCCACCTCGGCCTGAGCGCCCGTAGGATCGGCGCCGCCACTTCCCTCCTTCACTGAGCGCGCCGCGGCGCGCACGGAAACAAGGAGGCGTCGTGTTCCGACGCAACTCGTCGTTCAAGCCCCGGCGCGGCATCGTGTTCGCCGTCCGCCGATCAGCCGTGCTGTGGTGGGTCCTCACGGCGGTGATGGCCGTGCTCACGGCGTCGCTGGTCGGCTCCGCCGTCGGGCGGGCCACCCGCGGCGCGGCGGCCTGGGGCAGCGACCGGCTCGTGTGGGTCGTCCAGCAGCCGGTCGCGGCGGGCGACGTGCTGACAAACGCCAGCGTGCGCCGGACGCGCCTGCCCCGCGGCGTCGTCCCCGCCGGCGCCCTGGACGGGGCGCGCTCGCCCGTGGGCGACGCCACCCGCGTCACGGTCGCCATCGGCGAAGTCGTGCTGGCGGCGCGCCTGGCGCGTCACGGCGCCCGCGGCGTCGCTGCCATGGTGCCGGCGGGTTACCGCGCCCTCGCCCTGCCCAACGACGAGCACACGCCCGAATTGGCGCCCGGTGACCGCGTCGACGTCATCGCCACTTTCGACGTGGGCGACGACCTCGCGGTCGCGGCAGCCCCCGAACCGTCGATCACCGTGGCCGCCGGGGCCGAGGTGCTCGCCGTGGCGGCGCGCACGGTGACAGTGGCGGTACCCGAAGACGACGCCCCGCGGGTGGCGTTGGCGCTGGCCAAGGGGGCGGTGACCCTGGCGCTGCGGGGCGGCTTCGCCGACGGGCCTATGACTGTCGATCCGCCATCCGTCAATTAGAGTTCCCCGGCCGCGTGATCAGTTACTTCCAAGCCATCGTGATCGGTCTGCTCCAGGGTGTGACCGAGCTGTTCCCCATTTCGAGCCTGGGGCATTCCGTGTTGCTGCCGGCCTGGCTCGGTTGGCACGGCATCGTCGACGCCCAGTCGGCGAAGGAGTCGTTCTACCTCGCGTTCGTGGTCGCCCTGCACGTCGGCACCGCGCTGGCGCTGCTCGCGTACTTCTGGCGCGACTGGCGGCGCATCATCGCCGGGTTCTTCCGGACGCTGCGCACCCGTCGCCTGGAGACCGTCGACGAGCGCATGGCGTGGCTGCTCATCGTCGCCACGATTCCCGCCGGCCTGTTCGGCCTTGTGTTGGAGCGCTCCCTGCGCACGGTGTTCGCCAAGCCCGAGGCGGCGGCCGCCTTCTTGACGGTCAACGGCGTCATCCTGCTCGTCGGTGAGCGCTTCCGTCGCCGCGGCCCAGCCCCCGCCCAGGGCGCAGCCGTCGAGCCCGAAGAGGGCCGCGACCCCGACCGGCTCAACTTCAAAGAAGCCCTCGCCATCGGCGCCTCACAGATCGGCGCGCTGTTCGCCGGCATCAGTCGGTCCGGGATCACGATGGTCGCGGCGCTCGTGCGCGGCCTGGACCACGAAGACGCGGCGCGCTTCACGTTCCTGTTGGCGACGCCGATCATCCTCGCCGCGGGCGTGTACAAGCTTCCCGACCTCACCGGCCCGCTGGGCGACGGCGTGCGCGGCCAGGCCATCGTGGGTGCGGTGTGCGCCGCCGCGGCGGCGCTCGTTTCGGTGCACTTCCTCGTCCGCTTCTTCCGGACGCGCACCCTGCTGCCCTTCGCCGTCTACAGCCTCGTGGTCGGCGCGATCAGCGTGATCCGCTTCGTGTAGGCCGGGACCGCTAGTCGCCCGAAACACTCACCTCGCCGATGGCCACGCTCATCGACAGCCCCGAGGGCAGCTCCTCGACGTCGTTGCCGACGGCGGTGACGTCGCTCAGCATGCGCTGGAGCGTCGACGAGATCGTGAACTCGCGCACCGGCTCCGCCGGCTGGCCGTTGCGGAAGACGACACCCTCGGCGCCGGTGGAGAAGTCGCCCGACACCGGGTTCACACCCGAGTGCAGACCGCTCACCGACAGCACGAGCACGCCCTCGCCGAGTTCGGCCATCAACTCTTCCTGCGACTTGGTGCCCGGCTCGAGCGTGACGGCGCGGCAGCCGACGCCCGGCGCCGTCTTCATCGAGCGCACCGCGGATCCCGTCGAGTGCGTACCGGTGCGCCGCGCCGTGTAGCTGTTGTGCACGAAGCCGGTGAGGACGCCCTTGTCGATCAGTGGCACCCGCCGCGAGGCCAAGCCCTCGGCGTCGACCGGGTCGGCGGCGAGCGAGCGCGTGTCGGTCGGATCCGACACGAGCGTGACGAGCGGGCTGCCGACGGACTCACCGACGCGGTTGGCGAACAGCGACCGCCCCTTCACTAGCGCCTCGCCGGTGAGCGGGTAGCCGATGACGCTGACGAAGTCGTCGGTCACCATCGGGTCGAGGATGACGGGCAGGCGCCGGCTCTTGGGCTTTTTCGCGCCGAGCAGCCGCGTGGCGCGCGCCGCCGCGTCGCCGACCGTCTTGTCGAGGTCGAGCGCCGAGTGCTCGCGGCCGACGCTGAAGCCGAAGCCGGTCTGGGTGTCCCCGTTCTCCATCGCCACGCAGTAGGTCGACAACACGCACTGCGTGGCGCGCTGCCACGAGCTGATGCCGAGCGACGACGCGATCGCCTCTTCGCCCCACCCGTCGCTGTAGGCGGCCACGGGGACGACCATGATGCGCGAGTCGCGCGCCTTCAGCTCCTTCTCGAGCTGCAAGGCGAAGTCGATCTTTTTCTCGGTGGGCACCGCGGTGAGCGAGTCGCGCCACAGGTCCATCTCGACGTAGGGCACGCCGTCGGGCTCGGGCAGCCCGACCCACTCGTCGGGCTCGGAGAACTCGGCGTTGTCGCGCGCTTCGGCGAGCGTCTCCTGTAGGACGTCGTCGTCGAGCGAGCCGGCGTAGGCGAAGCCCATGTGGCCGTTGCGCACGACGCGCACCGCCACGCCTTCGGACTGCGACGTGCTCAACGACTCGATCTCGGCGTCGAAGACCCGCACCGACGTGGAATTGCTGCGGGCGACGTAGGCCTCGACCTGTTCACCCTCGCGCGCCCAACCGGCGACTTTGTTGGCAACTTCGAGCAGCTCACTCACGCGGCCGTACCTCCGACCGTGATCGCCGTGACGCGCAGGGTGGGCTGGCCGTCGCCGACGGGCACGCTCTGGCCCATCTTCCCGCACATGCCCGGAGAGCCCATGGCGAAGTCGTTGCCCACCGCGTCGATGTTCTTGAGCACCTCTGGGCCGTTGCCGATGAGGTTCGCCTCCCGGATCGGGTCGGTGATCGCGCCGTTCTCGATCAGGTACGCCTCTTCGATGCCGAATACGAAGTCACCCGTCGCGGTGTTGACCTGACCCCCGCCGAGGTGGGCGATGTAGACACCCGTCGGCGTCTGGCGCACGATCTCGTCGGGGTCGCTTTCGCCGGCAAGCACGTAGGTGTTCGTCATGCGCACCATCGGCAGGTAGTCGTAGCCCTGGCGCCGGCCGTTGCCCGAGCTGTGCTCGCGACCCTCCTTGCGCGCCCGCAGGTAGTCGTACATGTAGTCGGTCAGCACCCCGTCTTCGATCAGCACGTTGCGCGTCGCCGGACGACCTTCGTCGTCGATCGAGAAGCTGCCCCACTCGGGTCCCATCGTGCCGTCGTCGACGAGCGTCACGAGCGGGGATGCCACCTGCTCGCCGCGGCGGCCGGCGTAGACGGTCATGTTCTTCTGCACGGCGTCGGCTTCCAGCCCGTGGCCGCACGCCTCGTGGAACATCACGCCGCCGCTGCCCTTCGCCAGCACCACCGGCACCGGGCCACTCGGGGCGGGCCGGGCGCGCAGCTTTGTGATGGCGCGGTCGGCCGCCACCTTGGCGAAGGCCTCGATGTCGATGTCGTCGAAGAGTTCCCAACCGACGGCGAAGCCCGTGGAGTTGTAACCCGTCTGCATGCCGGTGTCGCCCGACGCCGTGGCGATGACGCTGAAGCGCGTACGCACCTGGTCGTCGGTGGCGAGCAGGCCGTCGCTGTTGGCCACGAGGATGCGGCGGCGCACGTCGGCGTAGTTCGCCGCCACCTGGATGATCGAACTGCCCGTGGCACGCGCCGCGTCGTCCGCCCGCTTGAGGATGCCCACCTTGGCCGCCTTCTCGACGGATTCCGGCAGCACCTTCACCGTGTTGACCTGCGGCTGCGACTGCTGGGTCAAGGCCACTTCCTTGACGCCACCCCCACCGGAGCGCGCGACGGCCGACGCCGCCTCGGCGGCGGTACGGAGACCGTTCTCGGAAAGGTCAGCGGTGTGGGCGAAGCCCGTCGTGTCGCCGACCACGACGCGGATACCGGCGCCGCGATCGCGCAGCGACGACAGGTCTTCGATACGACGATCGTCGAGCCGTCCGCTCGACGTGCGCCGATCCTCCACGAATACTTCCGCCCAATCGCCCCCGCTTTTCAGCGCGGCTCCGAGCACCTTCTCCACCACTGAAGACTCGAGCATGCGCCGGACACTACCGGCGCGGTGGCGCCCGCGTTTTCGACCATTCACGGCCCTTGCGGCCGGTCATGCGAACGTGCTGGTGCTACGGCACGGCGCCGTTCACGACAGCGGAGGCGCGTCCTTCGATCGCAACCGCGGGATAAAGATCGCCATCGCCGCGATGGCCGCGACAATCGACAGCACCACGAGCGGCGCGGCCGCGTTGAACGGCTTGCTGGCGCCGGTTTTGGTGGCCCGCTTCAGTTGAATTGCGTCGAGGCTGTTCGAGTTGTCCTTCGTGATGCCTTCTTCGAACGACACCCCGCCCTGGCGCTGCGTCGTCGGCGGCGTGGTCGTCGTCGGAGCGATCGCCGAAGAGCCACCACCGGCCGAGGCGCGGTTACCGCCCCGGGTGACCGTGCCCGCGCCGGTGCCGGCGCGCTGCCCGAGCGACGTCTCCGTCGTCTCGAACCCGAGGGCGCGGTCGACGTGGATGATCCCGGCACCTTCGACCGTGCTGTCACGCGGTGGCCCAGCGGTCTTGACCAGGGTTTCGGCGACGGCCTTGTTGTCGAGGCCGGTGGCGAACAGCAACGCCGCCGCGCCGACGACGTGCGGCGTCGCCATCGACGTGCCCTGGATCGAGTTGTAGCCGGTGGAGTTGTTCGGGTCGTCGAGCGGCCACGTGCTCAGCACGTCCACGCCCGGAGCCGACACGCCCCATTTCGTGTCGGCTTTCTGCCCGAACGACGCGTGGGCGCCGGTGTTGTCGTTGGCCGTGACCACCATGAAGTTGGAGTCGTAGGGATATCCCGAGCTCTTGGTCTCACCACTGTTGCCGGCGGCGACCACGCACAGCGCCCCGCGACTGAACGCGCTCTCGCACGACTGCGTCACGGTGTTGGTCAAGCCCGGGATGTGGATGCCCTCGCCGAGGGACAGGTTGAGCACCTTGGCCCCGTGATCGACGGCGTAGTTCACCGCCTGGGTGATCTGGGTGAGACCGGCGACGACGCCGTTACACCCACCCCCGCTGAGCGAGAGGCGCTCGACCATCAGCTTCACGTTGTAGGCGACCCCGGCGACGCCGATGCCGTTGTTCGCCACCGCGGCGATCGTGCCGCTGACGTGGGTGCCGTGGCCGCCGCCGTTCTTCGGCTCGTCGTCGGGGTTGTCGTCGTTGCACGAAAAGTCGTGACTGTCGGCGAGGTCCAGGTTCGGCTTGAGGTCTGGATGGTCGACGTCGACGCCGGTGTCGAGCACCGCCACCTTCACGCCCTGGCCCGTCGAGCGCTGCCACGCTGCCGGCGCGCCGATCATCTGGGGGCCGTACTGCTTGGCCCACAGCGGGTCCGACGTGGCGCCGGCGTGCTGCACGCCGAGCAGCACGCACGCCATCACGCCGCCGAGCACGACGGCGCCCCGCAATCTCCGCATGGTCTTAGTTTCCCGCATTGTTCGTCGTTTCTGTCTTCGGGGCGAACGTTGCGCCCTGCACGTTGTGATGGTCGGCGTCGATGACCACGAAGGTCGCACCGAGAGGATCGGCCGGCGCGTGCAGCCCCTTGGCCAGGGTCAGCACCGTGCCGTCCCGGAAGATGAGTTGCGGCCCCTTCACCTTCACCAGCTCGCCCTGGTACTGGGTGGTTGCGTGGCCGGTGGTGTCGACGGACACGACGCCGATCTTGGCGATCCACACCACGGTCTTGCCCTTGAGCCCCACCTGCACGTAGTCGCCGATCATGCGCACTAGCGGCACGAGCTGGCGGTTGTAGGTCGAGAAGCTGATGAGCTGCTTGCTGACGTCGTAGTGGCGGCCGCCGTCGAGAGTGATGCCGTTGATCGACGCCTGCCGCACGACGCCCTCGGCATCGGCGATACGCGGCGAGCCGTCAAGGGCGACCACCGGTTTCGACGAGCCACCGCCGCAGGCACCGAGCGTGATGACGGCACTCGTCGCCAACGCCGCCACGCGGCGCGCTGCACACATCGGCTACGGCGCCGAGGTGGCGGTCGAGTCGGGCACGGTGGTGGTCGTCGCGCTCGCCTGTCCGGCGGCACCGGCATTCGTCGTCTGCTTCTCGGCGGTGATCTTGGAGTTGACGCCGAAGAAGTCGAGCGCCCCTTCCTTCACGTCGGGTCCCGCCGGCAGGTCGGCGTGCACCTTGGTTCCCTGACCGGTGAACTCGTAGATCATCGACCGGAAGCGCACCGGCTGCTCGCCGCTGCTCACAAGCACCTGGTTGAGCGACAGGTTCAGCAAAGCCTCGAGCACGTCGGGGCCAACCTTCTTCGCCTGCGCGAGTTGGCGCTGCACGCTCGGCAGCTGGTCTTTGTTCAGCTTGCCGATGAGCCGCACGATGTAGTCGTTGAACTTGTTCAGCAGGTCGAACTTCGCCGCGATCTGCTCGCGGATCTGGATGACCTTGCCGTCCTTGACGTAGATCGCCATCTTGCGGAAGTTCTGCACGCGGGCGAGGTTGGCCGCGGACGCCTGACCGGTGTCGAGGGCGTCGGCCTTGGGCAGGTTCGGCGGGACGAGATCCCAGCGCGTCACACCGGACCCCTTCGCCGGCTGCGGGAACGGATCCTCGAGCGGCCGGTAGTCGATGTCCTCGGCGCTGAACTTCTTCACCGCGGCCGCGGCGGAAATCGCGTCGAGCGTGTAGTCGACGACCGACAGCGAGTCCACGATCGGGTCGACGCCGATGACGCGATCGGTGACGGCGGCGTCGCCGATCGACGGTGCGCCGGTTTCGTCGAGCACCCAGTAGCGGGCGTTGAGAAACGCCCGGGTCGCCGCGTCGCCCCCGGTGCGGCTGGTGAACTTCGACACGAACGACGGGTCGAGGAAGCGGACCGCCAGTGCGTCGTCGTTCACGACCTCGTCGAGGGCGTCGGTGCCGTCGACGGTGAGGCGCGCCTTGTAGCGGAAGTCGTCTTCGATGAGCCCGCGGACCTGCGCCAGACCACCGGGGTTGAGCGGCGTCCGCGGCGTTTGGTCGGAGTAGCGAAACACGCCCGACGCGTGCTCGGACCGCTCGAGCATGTTCTGGAGGCTGAGTTTGTCCTCGTTCTTCTTGGCGCAGGCGGGCCCGGTGGCCAGCACGCCCACCACGACGGCGAGTGAGACGAGTCGCTTGATCACGCCGGCTTCACCTCGTCGACGAGCACGCGCAGCAGCGATCGCGGCGACTTGTACGTGTCGCGCACCGACAAGATCATGAAGTAGTCGCCTTGGAACCACGACGTGAGGCTCTGCTTGCGCTGCGACGAGCGGTACACGTGGTGACCGCCCATCACGAACGCCTGCACCTTCGTGCCGCCGATCTGGTTGGCGACGAGCTGCTGGAACTTCAGGCTCTTGGGGCGCGCCTGCTTGGACAGCTTGCTGATCTGCAGCGTCGCCTCGAGCAGCTTGTCGTCGCGCAGCGAGTACAACCCCACGGCGTCGATGTAGGCGTTGGCCTGCTGGTTGGCCAACGAACCACCGATGTCTTCGCGTTGCGCTTTGAGTCCGAGGTACGTGCCGCTGAGCTCGTTCTCGGGCAGTTGCTTGATGTCAGCCGCCGATGTGCCGTTGGGGCTCGAACTGCAGGCCGCGCCGAAGACGACCGTCGCGAGCGCGACGGTGGCCACGGCAGCACGCAGCGTTCGACGTGGCATCAACCGCTGACCGTGAGGGTGACGCCGGCCGCGTACGGCCGCTGCTCGTCGACGATGTCGTAGGTGCCGCGCACGGTCGGGCGCACGTCCCAGTCGGTATTGGGCGCGATCGACGGCGACGGGCCCATCACCACGGTGCCGCCGATCTTGCCGTCGATCACGTGGGCGATCGAGTCGGCGTTGTGGAAGCGCACCAGCGAGCCGGCGCGCACCCCGTGGCTGAGCGGCTCGATGTACTGGCCGTTGGTGTCCGAGTTGATCGTGTACACAGCCGACGGCACCGCCACGGTAGTGACAGTCGGCTTGGCGGTGGTCACGGTGGGCGCGGCGGTGGTCACGACGACGACCGCGGTGGTCGTCGTCGCCTGGCCGATGGCGCCTTCACCACCTTGCTTGCCGTTCGCTTTGAGGCCCTGACCGACGCCACCCCCGCCTCCGCAGGCCCCAGCCAAAAGCGCGAGTGCCAGCACCGCGCTGGCGTGACGAATACGAACGTGCATGGTTAAACGAGACTCCCGGAACGTCGGAGGGCTGCTTCAGAGGTGCCGAGGTAGGCGTTGACGACGCGTTCGTCGTTCAACACTTCCTCCGGCGTACCGCGGGCGATGAACGCGCCGAGTTCCAGCGCGAGGAGTTCATCGGACACCGCGGAGATCAGTGGCATGTCGTGCTCGACGATCAGCATCGAGCAACCGGTTTCGAACCGCACCCGCGAGAGGAGCGGACCGAGTCCTTCGGCTTCGGCCTGCGCGATACCGCTCGACGGCTCGTCGAGGAGCAGCACGCGCGGCTCGGCGGCGAGCACGCAGGCGAGGTCGACGATGCGGCGCAGGCCCGTCGACAGCTCGCTCACGAACTTGTCGCGGAACGCGCCGAGCTCGAGCAGCTCGATGAGGCGCTCGGCGCGCAGGCGCAGTCGGCGTTCGGCGCGTCGGTACTGCGGCGCACCGAAGGCGGCGAGGAACGTCGAGCGCACCTCGACCCGTTGCTCGAGCGAAACGAGGATCGTCTCGAACACGGTGAGCGAACCGAACATGCGCGCGTCCTGGAAACGGCGGACGAGCTTGCGCCGGGCGCGCTGTTCGGGAGGCAGGTTCGTGATGTCGACACCGTCGAAGATGATGCGACCCTCGTCGGCGGTCTGGTAGCCGGAGATGATGTCGAACAGCGTCGTCTTGCCCGAGCCGTTCGGACCGATGACACCGAGGACTTCGCCTTCACGCAGCGCAAAGCTCAAGTCGTCGACGGCGCGGATGCCGCCGAAGGTCTTGACGAGTCCTTCGACTTCGAGGATCGGCCGCGCCTGGGCGAGGGCGTCGGCGCGCTGCACGTCGGCCCGGCTGGTCGCCCCCTCGGTCAGGGAGCCAGTGCCCTTGACGTAGACGGCACGGAGGATGTCGGGCCGGCGCATGAGCTCGGCCGTCGGGCCTTCGAAACGCACCTCGCCCTTCTCCATGAAGATCGCCTTGTCGGCGAGAGTGAGCGCCACGTTCACGCTCTGCTCGACGACCACGATCGTGAGGCCGCGCTTGTGCAGTTCCTTGACGATGTCGATCAGTTCGCCGACCACCGCCGGCGACAGACCGAGCGACAACTCGTCGATCAGCAGCAGCTTGGGCCGCGCGAGGAACGCCAACGCCAGGCTGAGCATCTGCTGCTCGCCGCCCGACATCGTCGCCGCGTTGGCGTCGGCGCGTTCGCGCAGCACCGGGAAGATCTCGAAGACTTCGGCCAGGCGGTCGCGCACTTCGGTGGGGTTGGTAGTGAGCCAGTTGGCCAGCAGCAGGTTGTCGCGCACCGTCAGGCCGGGGAACACCCCACGACCGCCGGGCATGCAGATAATGCCGCGCGCCGCGATCTCGTTCGGGAGGCTGTTGGTGATATCGCGACCTTCGAAGATGATGGCGCCGTCGCTGGCGGGACTGATGCCGCAGATAGCCCGCAGCAGGGTCGACTTGCCGGCGCCGTTGGTGCCGAGGAGGGCGACGATCTCCCCGTCGTTGAGGTCGAAGTCGACGTTGAACAGCACCTGCACGCCGCTGTAGGACACGCATACGTCGCGGCACACAAGCAGCTTGGCGTCGGCTCGCGCCCGGGACTGACGCAGTTCCTCGTGCGCCATGGCGGCGGCGAAGGCGTTGCGGCGGTCGATGTCGAACAGCGGCGCCGCCGACAGGTCGATCAGCGCGCTGGCGATGCCGAACGGGATGCCGGCGAACATGACGGTCTTGATGCCGAAGGTGCTGTAGAGCGCCCACAGCATCGGCGTCCAGATGATGAGCGTCGGGAAGCTGTAGACGCCTTCGAGGGCGCCGGCCATCGACCGCACACTCGGCGGCGTGACCTGCGAGTAGATGGCGCCGCGTGCCGGGCCGGTGAGTCCGAGGAAGAAGCGGGCGAGGGCGTACACCACCGCAACCCAGAAGATCGGCAGTCCAAAGGCGATGAGCGAGAACAACAACGTCGCCATCAGCCCGAACACGCCGATGACGACGAGCACCTGGCTCGGGCGCCGGCGCGAGAAGTAGTCGATGAGCGCACCGCCGACGAGGGTGCCGAGGAAGCCCGTCGCGATTGAAGGCAGGAACAGCCACGAACGCTGCGTGGCGTTGAGGCCGTAGAACTGGGTGAGCATGACGACCGGGAAGAAGAGATCGAGGGTCTGGCCGAACGGGCCGCCGACGGCGATCGAGGTGAAGTTGCGCCGCAGCGTGCGGACGCGGTTGAGCGTGCGGAACGCCTCCCCGATCGACAGCGGCTCGTCCTCCTCGAGGGCCAGGTCGTCGGGCGCCCCCATGGCCCGGCGCTCCATGTAACCGCGCACCGGTTCGCGGAGGCGGAAGAGGGCGTAGAAACCCGACAGCACGACGCCGGCCGCGGTGACGAACACCGTCGCCCGCCAGCCGAAGTGGTCGATGGCAGGACCGATGATCACCGCAGCAACGGCGACGATGATCGGGCCGGCGAGGCTGCGCAGGGCATACACGCGGCCGCGGGATTCGGGCGGGTAATAGTCCGACAGCAGCGAGAAGAATGGCGTGTCGAGAGCAAGCGTGGCGCCGTCGTCGAGGGTGCGCAGCGCGCCGAGACCGGCGAAGGTGTGAGCCTGGCTCGACCACATGCCGGCGAAACCCGAGACGATGGTCGCGAGGCCGATCCACGGCGCCCGCTTGTAGCGGTCGAAGTAATACGCGAACCCGATGCCCACGAAGATGCCGACCCCACTCACGAACGCCGACAGACCGATCAGACCGCTGACGCTGATGTGCAGGTCCTGGCCGATGTCAGGCAACGCCACGCCGAGCGCCTGTGACTCGAAGGTCAGGAAGAACGACACGACGGTGATGACGAACACCGGCTGGAGGCCATACGGCGTCTGCCGCAAGTCGCTGTAGTGACGGACCTCGTTCGAGAGGAACCTGGCCTGCTTGCCGGTGTCACGCAGCAACTTGCCGAACGAGAAGCCGCGCCTTTGCTCGG
This sequence comes from Acidimicrobiales bacterium, assembly GCA_035546775.1. NCBI lineage: Bacteria > Bacillati > Actinomycetota > Acidimicrobiia > Acidimicrobiales > Acidimicrobiales bacterium. The sequence goes on along the minus strand of DASZWD010000044.1, from coordinate 64,174 downwards.
CCATTACTGCTCCTCTCCCATGACCGCCATGGTGGCGCCCACCACGTCGCGGGGTGGTTTCGCATCGGTGTCGCCGACGGACGCCGCGGCGGCGCCGATCGCCAACCGCTCCTCGTCGCGGCTGCGCAGAGCGCGCGTGTCGCTCGACGTCGCTCCGCCGTGCAACTCGGAACCAAGACGGAAGTGCGCGCCGGCGCCAAGGGCGGCCAGGCCGCTGTGGGCGTCAGGATCGGCGAGCGGGATGAGCCGCCGCTCGAGCAGCGCCGGGTCGTAGTCGGCGAACAGGCTCGGCACGACGATCTGGCGCCGCTGGGCGATGATGCGCAGCCAGGCGTCGCGGATCTTGATGGCAACGTCGATGAGCCCCGCTGGCGCCAGGTACAGCACGAAGAGGGCAGCGCCGCCGCCCTGCAACACGCTGGTGGCCGTGGCCAGGAAGTCGTTGCTCGGAACGAAGTAGCGGAACAGGTTGTCGAACAGCGAACCCAGCAGAGCGCCGCCGACGGAGCCAACGCCGCCGATGACGGTGAAGAGGAACACGTCGAGGCTGCGCTGCGGGACGAACAGCTGCGGGTCGAGGCCGCGCTGCTGGTGCACGAGTACCGCGCCGGCGAAGCCCGCCATCGCCCCGGACACCGCGAACGAAGTGATCTTGAGCCGCGTGGCGGACACGCCGAAGCTCTGCACGTTCGCCTCGTTCTCGCGCATCGCGATGAGAAGCCGGCCGAAGCGACTGCGCCGCAGGTTGAGCGTGATCACGATCACGAGCACCAAGCAGGCGAGGCACAGGTAGTAGGTGGGGCGGTCCTGCTGGAAGTCGAGGAAGAACAGGCGCGGGCGATCGACGGCACCCTTCGGCAGCAGCCAGCCGAAGTACTTGTCGTCGAACAGGATGTCGCTCGTCGCGATGGCGAGTCCCAGCGTCGTCACGGCGAGGAACAGTCCCTTGAGGCGCAGCGCCGGGATGCCGATGAGCGCGGCGAACGCCGCGGCCACCGCCGTCGCGATCGGGACGGCGAACCAGAACGGGATGCCGTGGCGGGCGGTGAGCGCGCCCGCAACGGCGGCACCGACGGCGGCGAAGGAGAACTGCGCCAGCGAGATCTGACCCGCCCAACCGGTGAGGACGACGAGCGACACACCGATGATGGACTGCAGCAGGATCGTGCCGCCGAGGAACTGGTAACGGGCCGGCACGATGATCGGATAGACGAGGACGAACAGGCCGACGACGGCGACGAGCACCCAACGGGTGGTGCGCACAGTGGCGACCTTCGCCATCTCCTTCGGGATCGGGCGCTGCTCCTTCACTGCCGCCCACGCCACACCCGAGCCCTCTTCGCTGCGACCCTTCCGACGCCGCTGGAGGAGGAACACCGCGCCCACGATCAAGAAGTAGGCGAACGACAGCAGTCCCTTGTCTTCGGGGTAGCTGTAGGTGAAGGCGTTGGCCACGGTCGCCATCACCAGCGACGAGAAGACCGCAATCGGGATGCTGGTGAAGCCAGCCAGCACCGCGGCGGTCAACGGCAACAGCAGCAGCGGCACGGCGACGCCGCTACCGGCGCCCGCAGCCGGCGACGTGAGCGCCCCGACACCGATGACGCTGAGCGTGCCGAGCGCACCCGCGATGCACCACACGATCGACGACAGATTGCCGACGGGGATGCCGAGCAGGCTCGCCCGCTCGGAATTCTCCGCCAGTGCTCGCACGGCGACACCGGCGCGCGTGTAGCGCAGGATGCACACGACCGCGATCAGGCCGAAGATCAACAGCTCGATGTTGAGCACTTCGGGGAACCCGTAGTTCGTCGTGTAGTGGCCGACCCGGAAGTGCCAACCGGCAAACGGCAAGAACGGCCGCGAGGGCACCGCGCCCGCCTGTTCCTGGACGGACAGCGATCCCGGTCGCGGGAAGATCGGTAGCGACGGCACCAGGTTGGGGAGCACGCCGCCCACCATGGGCAACAACGCGATCGTCACCGTGGTGAGCACGACGCGCGACGCGTTGAAGAACTTGCGGCCGAAGGTGAGGTCGACCGCGAGTCCGATCGCCGCGCCGACGGCGATCGACACCACGATGGCGATCGGGAACGGCACGGGGGTGAACTGCATGAAGAGGAAGAACAACCGTCCGCCGACGGCGCCGAGCGCGACCTGCGCGAAGTTGATGATGCGCAGCGAGCGGTAGACGAGCACGAGGCCGAGCGCGGTGAGCGCGTACGCACAGCCGTTGACCAGGCCGTTGAACAGGATCGCCATCGGCGTGCCGCGACCACCGCCGGGAGTTCCCGGCAGCACGAACTGCACGTAGATCAGCGCGACGACGAGAGCGGCGACGCTGAAGGCAATTGATCGGGCCCGGCTACCGACCGGGAGGAGGTTGTTGAGCATTCGGTTCGGGTGGCCTCGCTACTTCACGGAGTCCGGTAGCGGAGAGGGCGTGAGCGCACCGAGTTCCCACTTGCCGAGGGCGGCGGTGGCGTCGGCTTCGAAGTCGCCGAGCGAGAGCGTCTCGGAGATGGGCAGGGCGCCGTACTGGGTGGCGAACGTGTAGCCGACCTCGCGAGTTTCCTGCCGGTCGCCGGCGTTCAGCACCGTACCGGTGGGATCGTCACCGAGCGTCGACTGGATGTCGCTCGTCAGGATCTGGTGGAGTGAAACGGCGTAGCCCTCGACGATCTCACCGCAGGCGTCGATACGACTCGTGCGCCCGACGACGCCGTCGTTCAGGATGGCGGCGCCGCTGAGCTCGTCAATGCCGATGCTGCGGAACTCCTGGCCCGAACGCAGGATCCCACCCTCGAGGGGCGCGATCAGCATGGGCTGCACCGGATGGAACGACGACACCCGCGTGCCCTTGTCGTTCTGCACGTCGATCGACGTGATGAAGATGCCGGGCGCGTCGGTTGGGTCCGCGACGCGCACGTCGGCACCCGGCACGTTGACCACGCCGATGGTGCGAGCGGCGACGCTGCGGTCCACCTCGAGCTTCGGATTGGTGTTGACGCGGAACCCGGTGATGATCGTGTCGCCGGGCACGAACGAGTCGGGCGCCACCATTTCGAAGCTGAACTGGTGGTCGCTGTCCTTCGTGATGCGACGGATGGCTCGGCCTTCGAGCACGAAGGGCAGGCTCGTCACCTTGTTGGCGCCCTTCGCCTCAACGAGGTCGCGCTTCCACTTGTAAAGGCCTTCGGTGGGCTGCCCCTGCACGCGCACGGTCGCTGACGTCTTCGGGAACGCCGTGAGCTTGGCCGCCGGGCACGGGCCCTCGTCGATCTTGTTCAGATCGGGGCGGACGGTCGGCAGTGCCGGCAGGTTGAAGTCGGTGCCGAGCGGCAGCGAGAAGTCGGGCACGTCGGGCTTGTCCTGGGGCGCGATGCCGAACACCGCGGATGAGTCGAACTTCACGAGACCCACGCCGGGCGCGTCCTGATGGACGCACGCCGTGGCGCCGAACGCGCTCAGGGCGACGAAGGCGATCGCGACGTTCCTAGGCAGCAGCTTCTGCAGCATCTGCTTCCTTCCCGCTCGAAAGAGCTGCATTGAGATCGGGGGCGAAGGGATTGCGCAACGACAAGCGTGACACCGCCGCGACGAACCGCACCGTCGCGGGCTGCGCGGTGCCGAGGCGGCGGCGAAGCGAACGCGACAGCTCTTCGGCTGCCACCGCCAGCTCGAAGCTGGCGTCGTCCTGCAGGTCGCCCCACAGGACACGCGTGACGAGCCAGGCGAGTTCGGTGTGCTCGTCGTCGTCGATGAAACGCTCGAGGTACATGAGCGGCGTGTCGCTCGGGTGGGCGAAGCCGAAGTCGGTGGCGACGTCGCGGAACTCGGCGTAGGCGAGCGCGATACGCGCGCGGGGTCCGATCGCCGCGGCGGCCCCGCGGCGGCGCGACCGGATGCGCGCCTTCCGCAGCGCCGGATAGGTCGAATAGATCAGGAGAATGAGCAGGATGATCGGCACGCCGATCTCGAGGCCGCGCAGCAGTTGCTTTCCGAAAACGGACTTCGGTGCGGTGATCGTCGGCAAGAACACCGACACGTTCACTTCGTCGCTCGGCAGGATGTTCGGGTTGGTTTGCTGCTGGCCGCTGTCGTTCGACAGCGACGGCTTGGCGTGCTTCGGCACGCCGACCACGGGCACCCATTTGAAGCCCGGGAAGTACACCTCGACGAAGGTGGCGCCGTTCTTGGGCCGGATCTCAAGCGTGTGGCTCCCGACGTCCTCGCCACCGTCGAAGCCGAACGCGATGCGCGACGGCAGGCCGATCCAGCGGGCGAGCATCGCCTGCGTGGCGACGATCTCATACGGCGTGCCCTCGAGACTCGTGAGGATCTGATCCACGCGCGCCGAGTCGATCGACACGGGCACACCGGGTCCGGTCGCCACCACGTTGTCGAGCACGTAGTTGCGCAGGAAATCGAAGCGATCCCACTGCGTTGGCAACGCGTTCGCCTGGTTGAGCAGCTTCACCACCGCCGGCGGCGGGTCACCGACACCCTCGGTGAACTTCAGAACGTCCGCCGGGATGGACGTCGACGCGCCCTCGAGGTCCTTGATCGACGGCAGGCCGGCAGCGAGCACCGTGTACTCCTGGCCGCGCTTGAGCGTGCCGGCCGCGAGGCGGATGTTGCCGGAGCGGTAGTCGAAGGACGGCACGATGCCCTTGGCCTGAAGGCCGACCGTGTTCGACAAACCAGGCAGCACCGCGCCGGTCAAGCCGAGCACCTGGAAGTGAGCGTCGATGCGGGGCGTCAACTCCGGGTCGATGATGCCGCTCTTCGGCACGTTCTTGACGTTGGCGTCCGCAACCGGTGCGAGGCGCCAGTCCTTGCCGTCGTACACGTCGAGGCTGCCCATGCGCCAGGGACCGGAGAGGTCCGAGCGGACGCGGAACAGTGGCCGGTCGACGACCTTCGACAGCGGCGTCGTCTTCGGCTTCTGCGGCTGCTCGGCGGGGTTGATCGCCGGCTTCGGGAAGAGGAAGTTCAGCTGGCTGGCCACGATCAGCGCCACGGTGACGGGGGCGATGACGATCAACGACCGGAAGGCGTTGCGCAGCTCGTAGCCGACCGAAGGCTTTTCGTCGCCCTCGAGCCCGGAGTTGGACGACAGCAGTACGAGGCCGAACACGAACAGGACGAGCACGACGATGCCCGATGTGACCTGCTGGTCTTTCGGCACGCTGATGCCGGCGAGAGCAGCGAAGGGCACCGGGATGACGAGCGCCAGCGCGGGCTTGCGGAACGCGAGCGCGACCCAGGCGGCGGAGAAGCCGACGACCGCCATCAACCAACCGATGACCACGTGCCAACCGGGCACGAACGGCACCGGTGGCCGCAGCACGTCGCCCTGCTGGTTTGCTTCTCTTACGAGTGTGGTGATCGAGCCGATGTTGCCGACGTCGGGCAGCAGCATCAGCGCACCGATTACGAAGATGCCGGCGGCGACGATCCCGAGCGTGGCGCCGAGGCGCCGCTGGCGATTGGCGACGACGGCGAGGCCGATACCGAGCAGGCCGGCAACGGCGCCGTAGATGCGCGGCGACACGCCGGTGAAGACGCCGCCGACCATCACGGCCGCCGCGATCACCGGGAAGGCGATGGCGATGGCGAGGCGGGCGACGGGCTGTTCCGGCTCGGTCTCTTCGGGCTGCGCCGCGGCGCTTTCGATGTCGGCTTCGACGCCGCCGGCCTCGCTGCTCAGCCGTTCGAGAACGTCTTCTTCGAGCGCCTTGAGGTCTTGTTCGGTGGTGGCCACGGCTACACCTACACCCGGTTCCCGGCGCCAATGTTGTTGAACAGCGCGGACGCGAGGTCACCGCCGGGACGAACGCTCGCCACCTGGCAACCGAGAGCGGCGGCCATACCGGCCGTCTCGCTCTCCTCCTCGTTCCACAGGAGGGCGACGACGAGGATCGATACACCCTTGTTCAGCAGCAGCTTGAGCTGAGCCGCTTCGCCCGCCCCGAGGTGGGGCGTGATGAGGATGTTGTGGGCGTCGCGCTGCGCGTTGCCGAGCAGGCGACGAATGACGGTGCCGAGCGGCTCGCGCCCCATCTCCACCTTGGCGAACGCGTCGAGCAGCGGCAGTTGCTGCTGGGCCCCGCGCAGCGACCGCGTGAGCGGCCCGCCGTTGGTTTCGACTTTGATCTCGTAGCCCTCGCGCAGGTGACGTACTGCGAGCGACGCCGCGGCGCGCACGCCCGCTTCGAAACTCTCCGACAGGCCTTCGCCGTCGCGGCTGTGCGAGCCGCGGTCGGTGTCGAGGATGATCGTGATCTTGTCCGTGATCCCCTGCTCGGCCTCGCGCACCATGATCTTGCCGGTACGCGCCGAGGCGCGCCACACGATGCGGCGCAGGTCGTCGCCCGGCTTGTACTCGCGCATGCCGTAGAACTCGAGACCCGACGGCCACGGCTTCGACACCGGCGGACGGATGGGCGGATCCTCGAACTGACGGGTAAGCGGGCGGTCCGACACCACCTCGATGCGCGGATGCACGAGCAGCTGGAAAGGCTCGGCGATCAGCGTCTCGCGCTGGGTCAGGCCGAGCGGATCACCCTTCACGGCGACGAGTGGACCGACGTCGTAGACGCCGCGGCGTGTGCAGCGCACCGAATAGCGATGGGTCAGCTTCTCGCCCGACGACAACTTGGTGATCGGCACGCGCACGGGCTGGCCGAGTCGCTCCGGGACGCGCTCTTCGAGCACGAAGGTCGACACGCCCCGCTGGGCTTCGAGCGACACCTCGACCTCGAGGCGGTCACCTTCGTGCGCGCGCGGGAACAAGCCAGCGCGCTCGCCCTTCAGCTTGAGGTTGCGCGGTGCCAGGAAGAAGCAGATGCCGAACAGCAGCACCAGGCCGTAGGCGAAGAGATACATCGCGGTGCCGGCCACGACCCGGGCCATGAGCCACACGAGCACCGCACCGATCAGGGCGACGACGCCGTAGACCCGCAGCCCGGTCTTGCGCTTGATCTCTTCGGTGCGCTTGCGCAGCGCGCCGGGCGCGAGTGCATCGCTGAGCGCGTCGTAGCGCGCGCGCAGCCGACGGCCGAGGGACAGCTTCTGGGTGCCGGTAGGCATGGAGTAGCGGTGCGCCCCTGACGACTTACTTCTTGGCGGAAACCGGCGGCTTCACCTGGTTGGTCACCCGGTCGAGGACGTTGCTGACGTCTTCACCACGCAGGATGGCGTCGGGGTTGAGCACGATGCGGTGGGCCATGATGTGGGGCAGCACGGTGCGCACGTCGTCGGGATACACGTGGGTGCGCCCGTCGCTCGCCGCCAGCGCGCGCGACGCCTTGAGCAAGTTGATGGTGGCTCGCGGCGAACCGCCCATGGCGATGTGGGCGTCGTTGCGCGTCGCCTGCACCAAGTCGACGATGTAATACGCCACGTCGTCGCCGACTTCGACATCGCCGGCGTAGGCCATCATCCGCTGAATCTCCTTGGTGTCGGTGACCGCCCCGAGGTCCTCGATGGCGAGCTGACCCGAGTTGGCGAACATCACGTCGAACTCGGCGCCGCGGTCCATGTAGCCCATCGACATCTTGAACAGGAAGCGGTCGAGCTGCGCTTCGGGCAGCGGGAACGTGCCGGCCTGCTCGATCGGGTTCTGCGTGGCGAGCACGAGGAAGGGTCGCGGCAGGTCGTAGGTGACGCCGTCGGCCGACACGCGGCGCTCGGCCATGGCCTCGAGTAGCGACGACTGGGTCTTGGGCGTCGCACGGTTGATCTCGTCCGCCAGCAACACGTTGGCGAACACCGGACCCGGGTGGAACTCGAACTTGCCGGTCTTCTGGTCGAGGATCGACGAACCGGTGATGTCACCCGGCAGCATGTCGGGCGTGCACTGCACGCGCTGCGTCGTGGCGTCGATCGACTGGGCGATGGCGCGGGCGAGCACCGTCTTGCCGGTGCCCGGCACATCTTCGAACAGGATGTGGCCCTCGCACAGGATGGCAACGAGCGCGAGGCGGACCACGTCGGGCTTGCCCTTCAACACCGTCTCGATGTTGTCGACGATCTTGTCGAAGTTCTTCTTGAACGTTTGAGCATTCAACGAAGCGCTCGAACTGCGAGCGGTCGCGACTGCACGGGAAGCGGTCTTACGAGGTGCCATGGCGCGGGAGCGTCCTCACTTCAGGGTCTACGTACGTGAACGGGAACGCTTGTGCTGCGCCCCAGGCAAGCCAGCATACGTCGGGTTTCTCGTGCGAACCTGGTCCGTCCGTTCGATTCACGCGGCCGCAACACACGCGATGCCGCGACGTTTGACCTCATCGCTACGATTCGTGGCCATGGCGGCAACAGCTGGGCCGGGGCGCGCTGGATCGCAAAACGCGAGAAAAGGCGCCCCGCTACTTCTTCTCATCGGTGGTTTGCTCATCGCGCTGATCGTTCTTCCGAGCGCGCTGAATCTCCCGCAGACGAACCCCTCCACCACGCTCGAATACGCGCCGGTGCCGCCCCAGGACGACACCACGCCGCCGCCAATCGGAAACTTCGACCAATTCGGGCTCGGCCAGAGCTCGTCGATCAACACCGGCGGCGCCGAAGGCGGCGACCAAGGCACGCAGCAGAGCGACCCGGGCAAGAACCGCAGCACGAAGCGTTGCGTCCAGACGCCCAAGGGCCCCAAACAGACCGAAGATCCGCTCGCCCCGCCGTGCGTGCCCGACTATCCGAACTGCAACCAGAACGGCGGCGCCACCTATCAAGGCGTCACCGGCAACGAGATCCGCATCATCCTCTACGAGGACTCCGGCATCGTCGACACCGGCACCAGCCGCGGTGACGAGAGCCGGCCGGCGAACAAGTACTACGACCTCGATCAACCCGAAGCGCAAGACGAGCACATCTACGCGCGATTGACGCGGGGCTGGGCGAAGTACTTCGAGGACCGCTATCAGCTCTATTGCCGCCACGCCCACTTCTGGGTCTATTACGGCAGCCGCTCCGACGACGGCCCCGAAACCAAGCGCGCCGACGCGGCGGACAACTACCAGAAGATCCAGCCCTTCGCCGTCATCTCCGACTCGCTGGCATCGAACGATGCCTACCTCGAAGCAATGACCAAGCGCGGCGTGCTGAACTTCGGCGCCTTCCTCGGCCGTCAGCGCAGCTTCTACCAGCAGTATCCCAAGCTGGTGTGGGGCTACTCCCCCACGCTCGAGGACCAGGCGCAGGAGTACGCCGACTTCTTCTGCAAGCAGATCAAGAACGCATCGGACACCACGACGTTCGCCGGCGGCGACCTCGTGGGCAAGAAGCGCAAGTACGGCCTGATCTACTCGACCGACAAGCTGCATCCCGAGCTCCAGAAGCTGAAGGACCTCGTGATGACCAACATCAAGCAGCAGTGCCCGATCGACCAGGCGAACATCCCCAACGCGACGTGGGACACGTGCTGTTACGCCGACAACAACGACCCGCAGACCGACCAGACGTACGGCCGAACGCAGATGGCCAAGTTCTCCGACCCCCGACAAGCCGGGGGCCCGGTGACCACGATCATCTGGCCCGGCGGCATGGAGTCCAAGTTCAGCGACGCGGCCGCGCAGATGAACTACTTCCCCGAGTGGGTCCAGTTGGGCGACGCCGAAACCGACGGGTTCGTGTCGACGCAGTACCAGAACGCGCGCGCCTTCGGCGGCCACGCGGTGGTCGTCACCTACCAGACGAAGAAGGTGAAGTTCGAAGAGGAGCCCTGCTTCCTCGCCTACAAGGACGCCGATCCCTCCGCCCCCGACCAGGACATCCGGTCGCGCGCCTGTGACCTCTACGAACGCTTCCGCCAGCTCTTCACCGGCATCCAGGTGGCGGGGCCGAAGCTCGGCCCGACGTCGATCGACAAGGGCTACCACGCCATCCCGAAGATCGCGTCCGACGACCCCGGCACGCCGGCGTGCTTCTACAACACCGACGACTACAGCTGCGTGAAGGACGGCGTCGCCATGTGGTGGGACGCCAACGCCACCGCACCGAACTCGCAGAACGCCGGCTGCTGGCGCATGGTGCAAAACGCCAAGCGGTATTTGTACGGCACCTTCCCGCAACAAGAGTTCACGACGACGAAGTCACCGAACGATCCGTGTAACGGCTACGGGGGCCACGCGCTGACGTTCCTGTCCGCCAGGAACCCCTAGTGCGACGAGCCGCGGCGCGCATCGCTTGCATCACCGGGTGCGTCGCGCTCGTCGCGACCGTCGGCCTGGTCCTGGTCGCCGGTTCCGGCGGCGTTGCCGCCGAACCGCTGGCTCCGTCGGTGAAGCCGACGGCGACGCTGTCGGTTGGTCAGTCGATCGTGCTCAAGAACACGACGCCGCTCGTGGGCGACCAGGAGATCTATCCGCCGAGCGCGTGCCGCGGCAAAGCGGCGTCGCTCGACGAGAGCGTCGCGCCGCTCACGTGCAAGGCGTACCGGATCGTGTTGAACCTGGACCCGGATCCGAGGGCGGACAACACCGTCTTCATCGAGGCCGACTTCAACCAGACGCAGTTGCCGTCGTTGCCCCTCGTCGCGCTCGGACTCAACCCACCGCCGGTCAACGGCCTCGACGTCTACGTGTGGGACCAAGAGGACCACTGGCTCGGCGAGAACGCGCCGGGCACGCTCGATCCCGTCACCGGTCCCGGCGATCCGAACGACGAGCCGACAGGCGCGGCGTCGTTCAACGAACCCGAGCGCGGCGGGTTCACCGCCAAGCAGCGCATCTACGACATCACCGTCCAGGCGGACGCCGGTGTCAACCAGGGTTACGACCTGCACCTGACCTTCTCGAACGAGATCTTCACAGCGCCGCACGAAGTGCTCGACCAGTTCGGCAACACCGCGGCGCCGAGCGACACGTCGAGTCCCGAGCCGACCTTCACGCCGCCGGCGGACACGTCGAGCGAAGCCCCGACGATCGCGCTGCCCGAAGCATCGGTGACCCCCGATCAGGACATCGCCGGCATCGGCCTCGGCACGACGCAGGAGTTCAACCCGAACGGCTTCGCGTTACCGCCGCGCACGCGTGACGTCGCGGCCACTGCCAAACCGCCCTCGGGCGTCGCGCTCGTCCTGGGCCTCGTGGCCGTCCCGCTCGCGACCGCGGCGGTTGGCGTTTTCGCCCTTCGAAGGCGCCGTCAAGCCCTGCTCACCTGACGGTACATTTGGGACAGTGACAACTCAGCGTCGGTTCATCGCGCTCGTCACGTCGCTACTGCTGACGTTTGCCGGGGTACTCGCACTCACCCTTGCGCCCACGCGGGCCCAGGCCGACGCGCTCGCGCCGCACACGCCGGACTTCACCGTCAACCCCGGAGACACCAAGACGCAGTCGTTCTCCAAAACGCTGGTAGGCAACGGCGGGGCGGTTACCAACCCGCCCAGCGCGTGCCGCACCGATCCCGTCGAGAGCCTCACCTGCGACGCTCGGCGCATCCACGTGAACCGCGCGGCGGGCTACACGCTGCGCATCGTCCTCGAGTGGACCGCGGCCGCCGGCAGCATCAACTCGGTGCCCGACGTCGACATGTTCGTGTTCACCGGCCCGAACTCGTCGCTCGACGACGGCCAGGTCGGCGGCGCCGGCAGCACCATGCCCGAGCAGGCCAAGTTCGTGCCGGCCCAGGACGAATACGACGTGGTGGTCCAGGCTTTCGCCGGCGCCATTACGGGCTACAAGCTGACCGTGTACTACGAGAACGGCGGGTCGAAGATCAGCAACGTCACCCCCGACATCGTGCTGAGCCCGAATCAGGCCCCGTTCGCCAAGACGTACTCGACGGTGCTGGCGGGTGAGAACGGTGAGCCGGCGCTGTATCCCGTCGTCCACCAGCATCCCGACGACTGCCGCAACAACCCGGCGTACAACGGCCTGTGCGACGTGTACCGGTTGAAGCTCAACCGCAGCACGGCCAAGGGCGCGCAGAACTTCGTGGTCCTCCAGCTCGACTGGGACGGCACGATGCTGCCCGACCTCGCGCTCGTCGCGGCCGGCCTCGGCCTCGGCTATGTGCCAGACCTCAACATCTACGTGTGGGACACGCCGACGCACGAACTGGGCTACCAGGCCATCGGCGGCAACGACTCCACGGAACCCGAGCGCGCCGCCTTCACGGCCACCCAAGACGAATACGACGTCGTCGTCCAGTGCGACCTCGGCGCCGACACGAGCTACAAGCTGACGGCCTACATGACCGACGAGCTGTTCAGTAAGCCGTTCGAGGTGCTGGACCCGCTCACCGGTCAACCCGTCGGGAGCGCACCGCTCGACGACAGCAACAACCTGGCCGGCCTCATCCCCGACCACTCGGGCGACGCGATCGGCACGCTGCCGCTCGCCCCGGTCGACGCCGACTCCCAGATCGCCGGCATCGGGCTCGGCACGACGCAGGAATTCAACCCCGACGGTGTGCAATTCGGACACAGTGCGCTGCGCAACACTGCGGCGACGGGTCCGGCGCCGTCGGGCTTCGTGCTGGTGCTCGCGCTGGTGCTGTTCCCGCTGCTCGTGTTGGTCGCGGGGTTCTGGGCGCTGCGCCGCCGCCACGAAGCGCTCATTTAGTTCCCGCCGCAGGCTTCTCTACACTTGGACTCCGTGCTGGGGCTGCTCCGTTCTGTTTCTCGCCGCGCGTCCACCGTCGTGCTCGTCCTCGCTGCGACCCTGGCGGGCCTCGGCGCCGGCGCGATCGTGCTCGCCCCCACCTCCGCCAGCGCGGGCGTCACGCCGGGCGTGAAGCCGGACTTCGTGGTCAACCCGGGCGACACCGTGCCGATGGAGTTCTCACGAACGCTGATCGGAAGCGCGGAGGTGAAGTCGCATCCCGACGACTGCCGCAAGAACGCGGCGATCGGCCTGACGTGTGCGGCGCACCGGCTGAAGGTCAACCGCACGCCTGACAAGAACTTCCAGTTGCGCGTCACCCTCGAGTGGCAGGCCGAAGGCGACCCGACGCTGGCCCAGGTACCGGACCTCGACTTGTTCCTGTTCGACAACGCCACGAGCGCCTTCGACTCCACGAAGGTCGGCGGCGCCGGCCAGACGTCGCCGGAGCAGATCAAGATCGTGCCCGACCAGGACGAGTACGACATCGTCGTGCAGGCCTACGCCGGCGCGGTCACGGGCTACAAGCTCACCGTGTCCTACGTGGCGTCGGCCACGCTGGCGAGCGGGTCCGTCACGCCCGACATCGTGCTCACCCCGCACGCGGCGCCGTTCCAGCACGAGTACTCGAGCGTGATCGTCGCCGGCCAGCCGCTCCTCGACTTCTTCCCCGACGCCTGCCGCAGCCAGCCGGGCTACGAGCAGTTGTGCGACGTGTATCGCATCAAGCTCAACCGCAATCTGTCGAAAGACGCCACCAACTTCGTCGTCATCCAGCTCGACTGGAGCGCGGTGACCGTGCCGGCGCTCAACGCGGTAGCGACGGGTCTGGTGAGCCGGCCCGTCCCGGACCTCAACATGTACGTCTACGACGCGCCCGACCACGCCCTTGACGGGATCGGCGGCACCAGCATCGAGAACGTGCCGGAACAACTCGGGTTCGTGGCGACGCAGGACGAGTACGACCTCGTCATCCAATCGGCCGGCGGCACGGCCACGAGCTACAAGCTCACCGCGTTCCTGAGCGACGAAGTGTTCACGAAGCCCTTCGAACTGCTCGACCCGTTGACGGGCACGCCGATCACGCAATCGCCCGACGGTGAGATCACGCCGATCAACACGCCCACCGACAACTCGGGCGGCGACGTGCCGACGATCGCGCTGGCTCCGGTCGAGCCTGACAGTGACATCGCCGGTATCGGCCTCGGCACGACGCAGCAGTTCAACGCCGATGGGTTGCAACTCAACCGCAGCGCGTTGCGCGATACCGCGGCGACGGCGGCACCTCCGTCAGGCATCGTCCTCGTTATCGGGCTGCTGATCGCGCCGGCGGTTTTGCTCGGCGCCGGGTTCGTGTTCGTGCGGAGACGTCACAGCGCGGTCTTTTGACCGGCATCCTCGACATCCCTGACGAGCCGCCGCGGGTTTGGCGCGGTGTGCCCGCAGCCGCGATCGGCGGCGGGGCGTGCATCGTCGCCGGCACGGTGCTCGCCCGCACGTTCGCCGTCGGCGGGCTGCAACACGCGCGACTCGCACTCGGGCTGTGCGTGCCGGTCCCAGCCGCGATCGCCGCGTGGTTGTTCGCCGGCGCCCACGCGTGGCGCACCGCGGTGACGGCCGTCGCCATGGTCGTGGGCATCGCATGCATGCCGCTGGCGGCGCACGGAGCCACGCCGTCACCGGCGCGGCTCAGCGTCCTCGCTGACCACCTCGGCTTGCCGGGCGTGAAAGTGCACGAGGTGCGAATCGGCAACGGCCGATGCCGCCCGTCGTGCAGCGAGGTGCGGCGTGTGTCGACGGCGAAGGGCAGCTCGTTCGTCAAGACCGCCGCCGAGCTGCAAGCGGCGCTGCGCGTACGCGGCTTCACGGTCAAGCTCTTCGCCCACGCCGTCGGCGCGCCGACGGTGATCAGTGCCGAGAGCAACCGCATCACCGCGGAGTTCGAGCTGCGGCCCGTTGATCTGGACGTCACCCGCATCGCCGGGACCTTCATCGCCAAGGGACCGACGCCGGCCCACTCGGTGGGTTAGCGCGCCGCGTCGAGGAAAGCGCGCACGACGTCCCACCACGCGGTGGGCGCCTCGAACTGCGGGCTGTGGCCACCGCCGGGGATGACGGCGAGTTGCGCGCCGGGGATGGCTTCGCTCATGGCGATCGACTGGGGCATGAAGCCGTGGTCCATCTCGCCCACGACGACGAGCGTCGGCATCGTGAGCGACCGCAGCTTCTCCAGCCGGTCTTCCTGTAACGCCATGTCACCGGCGAGCGCGGCCCACGCCGGGCCCGCGGTGTTGCGCGTCTTGAAGTCCGACCATGCCTTGTACGCCGGGTCCGCCGCGCACATGTCGAGATAGGGCTGGGTGTCGAGCGGGCCGGGTTCGGTGGCGCCTTCGCCGATCGACACCAGCAGATCGGTACCGCCCTCGCGCACCACGGCCTGGCCGGCGGCCACCATCGACGGGTCGACGTGGTCGGGCAACTTGTGGCTCGTGTCCATGAGGATGAGCGACCGCACGCGCCCGGGGTGCCCCAGCGCGAACACCTGCACCACCATGCCGCCCATCGAATGGCCGAGCACGACGGCGTCGTCCCAGCCGAGGGCGTCGAGCAGGGCTCGCAGGTCATCGGCGAGCTGCGCCAGCGAGTACGCCGACTCGTCGTCGGGCTTCGACGAGTCGCCGTGGCCGCGCAGGTCGGGCGCCACCGCGTGCCACCCCAGCGCGCCGAGCCGCGGCAGGTAGTGCGTGAAGTCTTCCTTCGAGCCGCCGAAGCCGTGCACGAGCAGCACGCGATCGGCGTTGCCCATGCCCTGCTCGACGAGCGCGAGCTCGACGTCGTTGGCCTTCACGGTGCGGGTGATCATCAGGCGCTCCCGAAGTTGGAGTAGTCGACGCTGACTTCCTGTGGTTCGGTCTGGTCCTCACCGTAGGGGCGGTTCGACGCGGTGTGCACCGGGATGAGGATGCGCCGGACGCGTCCCGACTTGTCGATGAACACGTCGGCCCACAGCTTCTCGTCCGCGCCGACGACGCCGTTGAGCTTTTGCAGATCAGGCCGGCGCGCCTCGGGCGTCGCCGCGATCGCCTTGGGCAGGTTGATGTCGACCTCGTAGCGCTTGGTGCCCTCGCCCTGCACTTCGGCGCCGCCGTACGCCTTGACGTCGACGACGCCGCGCAGCAGGTCGATCATGGCGGCGGGTTCGGTCACGCCAAACGGCGGGTCGTCCTTCTTGAGGCCTGCGACGGTGAGCGTGTCGGTACCGGTAGCGAAGTCGACGCGTCCGGTCGCCGTGACGCCGGGCGCCGCGCCCACGACGCGCGCGTTCCCGAGCGCCATGGTGATCTGCGGCGCGTTCGCAACCACGGCTTCGGGCTTGGCGGTCGGGCCGGCGTCACCGTTGCCCGAGCAACCGGTCGCCACGAGCGCAAGGAACACAACGGCAATGACACGGGACAAGCCAAGTAACTTACGCGCCGTGTTCTCGCGCCAACGAGTCATCGTGGCGGCTCGTTTGGTGGCCACCGTCGTCATCGCGGTCGTGCTCGCGGGACGGGTGCACCTCGGCAAGGTGCTGCCCGATCGCAACGCCCACAACCTCGTGCTCGTCGCCGTGGCGCTGGCCTTCACGCTGTTGGGTGTCGTGTTGTCGGCCTTCCGCTGGCAGCGCGTGCTGGCGGCCCTTGACGTCGACAGTTCGCTCCTTCAGTTGACGCGGCACTACCTGGCGAGCCTGTTCGTCGGGAACTTCCTGCCCTCGACGGTGGGCGGCGACGTGCTGCGCGTCACCCGCCTCGGTGCCGAGACGGGCGACACCGCTGCGCCGTTTGCGTCCGTGCTGCTCGAGCGCATGTCGGGCTGGATCGTGCTGCCGGCGCTGGCCTTCGGCGGCCTGGCGGTGAACCCGACGCTGCGCCAGCTCGGCCACGCGACGGCCGTCGACGCCGGCGTCGGCGCCGTCACGCTCCTGCTCCTCGGTGGCGTCCTGGTGGCCGTGGGCAACCCGCGGGTCGGGCGCCGCTTCAGCGGGGCGGCCGGCTGGCGGCGCTTCACCGGGGCGATCCACCTCGGCGTCGACCACTTCCGGCGGCACCCGGCCCTTGCCCTGGAGGTGATCCTGGCGAGCGTCGCCTACCAGGCGAGCGTGCTCGTGGCGGTGTTCCTCGAGAGCAAGGCGCTCGAGATCCACGTCGGCTTCACCGCCATCCTCGCCTTCTTCCCCGCGGTGGCCATCCTGCAGACGCTGCCGCTCACCGTCGGCGGCCTCGGCGTGCGTGAGGGGGCGCTGTATCTGTTCCTGCACCCGCTCGGCGTCACCAAGGAGCAGGCCATCGGCCTCGGCCTCATCTACTACTGCTCGATGCTGATCGTCAGCCTGATCGGCGCGCCCGCGTTCGCCGCGGGCAGTTCCCGCCGTAAAGTTTCGGCAGACGCCGCATGACTACTGCCACTGTCGAACCCACCACCGACGAACCCGTCGTTCCGCGCCTGTTCTGGTGGCGGGAACTGCTGACGATCGGCATTTTCTACGGCGTTTACACCGCCGTGCGGAACCTCGGCCTGTCCGACAACTCGACCACGGCGGCGCTGCACCACGCCAAAGAGGTCATTCGGTTCGAGAAGGACCTCGGGCTGTTCCAGGAGCACCGCATCCAGCACGCCTTCATCGGGGCGCACTGGTTCATCCAGTTCTGGGACGTGTTCTACGGCTCGGCGCACTTCATCGTCACGATCATCGCCATCACGCTGATGTTCAAGCGAGCGCCGCACCGCTACCCGGTGTGGCGCAACACGCTGGCGGTCACCGTCGCCATCGCCCTGCTCGGCTTCGCCACCTACCCGCTGATGCCGCCGCGCCTGCTGGCCGACCACGGCCTGCACTACGGCTTCGTCGACACGCTGCAGAAGATCGGCGGGCTGTGGTCGTTTGACTCGGGGACGATGGCGAAGATCTCGAATCAGTATGCGGCCATGCCGTCGCTGCACTTCGCGTGGTCGTCGTGGTGCGCCCTGGTGCTCGTGCCGATGATCAAGCCGCTGTGGGGCAAGATCCTCATGGGTCTGTATCCGTTCATCACGCTGTTCTGCATCGTGGTGACGGCCAACCACTACTGGACCGACGCCCTCGGCGGCGCCATCGCCCTCAGCCTCGGCTACCTCATCGGCGGCAAGCTGCTCACGAACGTCGTGCACCGCCGCCTCGGCCTCCGCGCGTCGCCCGCCGCCTGACCCCCCCGTCGGGACATCAGTAGGCGAAGGGTCGCTGGACGAGCTGGATGCGGCCCGACACCCACGGCTGCGTTAGATCGTCGCTGAACGCGGTGACGCCGTAGCCGTAGTCCGGCGGCGATCCGGGACCCTCGCTGAGCAGGCGCAGGTGGCTGCCGATCACCAGCCACGCCGGCGTCTTGGCGTGGCTTCCGCCGGCGTTGTCGATGCCGGTGAACAGGCCGAAATACACGCGCGTGTTGGCGTCGACGAGGTTGACGACCGCCGTGTGCGCGCGCTGCTCGGCGACGGCACGCGCCTGGATCGGATGCACGCGTGCGGGCGCCGGCTCGACCATCCACCTGCTCGGCGTGGCGCCGATCGCGCCCGGACCGGCCGTGACGAACGTGACGTGCAGTCGGCCGTCGTACGTGCGCCGCGCCGGGGCCGCGTTGACGACCGGCGGCTTGCCTCGGGCCACGATCTGTCCGCTGAGGAGATGCAGCGGCGTCTCACCATCGGCGTAGACGCCGAACGTGTAGCCGCGCGCCACGGTGATCGCCAGCCACGCGGGTTTGCCTTGGTACGAGCCGAACCAAACCTGCGTCGTGCCGTCGGGAAACTCGTGGGTGACCGCCGCCAGCGCCTGTTTGTGTGTCCAGCGGCGTGCGACGCTCGCGATCGGCGGCTCGACGACTTCGCCGTCGTGATTGAACACCACCCGAATCGGCACGCCGACGCCGGAATCGGTCTCGCGGGCGCACGCCGCCATCGCGGCGACGCAGACGAGAAGGACGGCGACGACGCGCACGCCCCAGTGTGTCTCGTAGATTCGCCGGATGGATATCAACGGGCTGTTCTCGATCGCCGGCAAGACGGCGGTCGTGACGGGGGGAAGTCGCGGGATCGGGCGGATGATCGCGGAGGGCTTCGTGAGCGCGGGCGCCGACGTGTACATCACCGCGCGCAAGGCCGAGGCGTGCGACGAGGCGGCGGCGGAGCTCAACGAGATGGGACCGGGCAAGTGCGTGTCGATCCCGTTCAACGTGGCGGGTGAAGAGGGCGCCAAGGCGTTCGCCGCGATCATCGCCGAGCGCACCCCGAAGGTCGACATTCTCGTCAACAACGCCGGCGCCACGTGGGGCGCGTCGATCGAGGACTTCCCCGACGAAGCGTGGGACAAGGTGCTCGACATCAACGTGAAGGGACTGTTCCAGCTCACGTCGAAGCTGCTGCCCCAGTTGCGCGCCGCCGCGACCGCTGACGACCCGGCACGCGTGATCAACATCGGTTCGGTCGACGGCATCAACGTGCCCAGCACGCAGAACTACGCGTACGCCGCGAGCAAGGCGGCGGTTCACCACCTCACCCGCCAGATGGCGCACAACCTCACGGGCGACCACATCACGGTCAACGCCATCGCCCCCGGGCCGTTCTATTCGAAGATGATGGCGTTCATCCTCGACGCCGACGGCGGCGAGGAAGCCGTCGCCCGCGGGGTGCCGATGGGCCGCATCGGCACGCCCGAAGACGTCGCCGGCCTGGCGATCTTCCTGTCGTCGCGCGCCGGCGCCTACCTCACCGGCGCCGTCATCGCCTGCGACGGCGGCATCTCCACCCGCTCCGGCTGACCTAGAAAGTGCGCGGAGGGGGCTTGACAGAGTTAGCGTTTGCTAACTATAGTTAGCGCATGACCCCCACGACGATTCAAGACGAGTTCAACGCCCGCACGCTGAAGACCGTCAAGCAGGCTCAGGAGTTCGCCATCGACGCCATCAAGGCCGTCAGCGAGCGCGTGCAGCCCGTCTTGCCGAAGCTCGACAACGTGCGCGGCATCGACAACCTCCCGACGGCGCACGACGTCGTCGAGAAGGCCTTCGAGCTGAGCGCCGAACTGCTCAAGAGCGCCAAGGCCGTCGCCCTCGAGGCCACCAAGGCGTTCTCGCTGCGCGAGGCCAAGAAGGCGCCGAAGCCGGCGGCCAAGAAGGCACCGGCCGCGCCGGCCGCCGCCGCCTCCTAGTTCGGAATACGAACGCCGCGGGGACGGTTGCAACGAAGCAACCCCTCCCCCAAGGTCAGAAGAAGGGCGCCTGGTATCCCCCCACCGGCGCCCTTCTTCGCGCCTGTGGACTAGTTGGGCAGCGCCGCTTCGACGGCCTTCACGAGGTCGTCGTCTTCGGGCGTGACCAGCGGGCGGAAGCGCGTCACCGACCCGTCGGGCGTGACGAGGAACTTCTCGAAATTCCACACGACGTCACCGGCCTTCCCCTCAGCATCGGCGACCTGCGTCAATTCGGCGTAGAGCGGGTGCTGGTTCTCGCCGTTGACGTCGACCTTCTCCAGCAGCGGGAAGGTGACGCCGTAGCTCGTCGAGCAGAACGTCTCGATCTCGTCGGCCGAGCCCGGCTCCTGGCCGCCGAACTGGTTGCACGGCACGCCGATGACGGAGAAACCGCGGTCTTTGTACTTCTCGTGCATCGCCTCAAGGCCGGTGTACTGCGGCGTGAGGCCGCACTTGCTGGCGACGTTGACGATCAGCAGCGCCTTACCGGCGTGATCAGCCAGCGACGTGTCCTCGCCGTGCAGCGTCTTGAGCGGAATGTCCTGAAGTGCCATGAGCCGACTCTATGCCGACTGCGTCACCTTGCAGACGGGGATCGGCTCGACGAGTCCTTTGAACGACTTGCGCCGCGCCCGGCCGAACGCGACGCGCGGCAAACCGTCGCCCACGGCGGCGCGGATGTCGCCGGTCACGACCACTTCGCCGCCCTTGGCCGACTCAGTGACGCGCGCGGCGACGTTGACGACGTGTCCGACCACGTCGTCGCGGGTGACGACGACGTCGCCCACGTGCAACCCGGCGCGCAGCCGCAGCGGCGCCGGCGGCGACGCGACAAGTTCGAGGCAGGCCAGCACGCCCGCCTCGGGTTCAGGGAACGTCAGCAGCAGGCCGTCGCCGATGCGCTTGACGATCCGGCCGCCGCGACTGCGCACGATCGGGCCCACCGTGCGGTGGTGCTCGACGATGAGCAGGCTCGCCACGTCGTCGCCGTTGCGTTCGGTGAAGCGGGTGAAGCCCTCGAGGTCGGTGAAGGCCACGGTGAGCCGGGTTGTCGTCCCCGCCGCGCCTTCCTCCTCCTCGCCCTTGTTCGACAGCAACTGGATCGTGCTCAGACCGAGCGCGGCGATCAGCGACGGCTTGCGCTCGATGGAGCGCTCGAGCAGGCGCTCGACGACGTCGAGGGGTGGTGCGGTCCGGAACGGCGCACCGGCGTCGGGCTCGTCGACGAAGTCGCGACTGACCAGGCCCGAGTCCATCAACCCGTCGAGCACGTCGGGGTCGCGCTCGCGCAGCGTCTCGACCAGCTTCTTGGCCACGCTGCGCCGGAAGCTCTGAACCGCGGCGCGACCAGTCGCCTTGGGAGATGCCACGTCGTCGATCGTAAACTGACGTGATGCAGGAGGCGCCCTCGAGCCTGGGCGAGATCGCCAAGCGGGTCGACGCCCGGATCGAGGAAGTCCTCGACGGTGAGATCGCACGCTGGGCTGCCGTCGACGACGCCCTGCTCGAACCGCTCCGCTCGCTGCGCGAGTTCGTGCTCGCCGGCGGCAAACGGCTGCGTCCCGCCTTTTGCCTGTGGGCCTTCGTCGGCGCCGGCGGCGACGAGGCCGACCCGTCCGTCATCGACGCCGGCGCCGGACTCGAACTGCTCCACACGTTCGCCCTCATCCACGACGACGTGATGGACAACTCCAAGCGACGCCGCGGCAACGCGACGGTGCACGTGCAGTTCGAGGGCGCGCATCGCGACCGCACGTGGCGCGGCGAGACGCGTCGCTTCGGCGAGGGCGCCGCCATCCTCGTGGGCGACCTCGCATTCGTCTACGCCGACCAGATGCTGCGGGGCGCGCCGCCCGCGGCGATCGACGTGTTCAACGAATTGCGTCTCGAGGTCAACGTCGGCCAGTACCTCGACCTCGTCGGCACGGCGCGGGGCGACGTGTCGGTCGACACCGCCCGCACCATCTGCCGCTACAAGTCGGGCAAGTACACCGTCGAACGACCGCTGCACCTCGGCGCGGCGCTGGCCCAACGACTCGACCTCGCCGGGGCCCTCACCGCCTATGGCGATCCGCTCGGCGAGGCCTTCCAGTTGCGCGACGACCTGCTCGGCACCTTCGGCGACGCGGCGCTCACCGGCAAACCTGTTGGCGAGGACCTCCGGGAGGGTAAGCCCACCACGATGTTCGCCCTGGCCCGCGACGCGGCGACCGACGACGACGCCGCCCTCCTGGCAAGCCGGTACGGCGCGCCCGACCTGTCGCCCGACGAGGTGACGGCGCTCCAGGAGATCTTCGAACGCACGGGCGCGCGGGCCGAGACCGAGCGCCGCGTCGAGATGCTGGTCGACGCCGCCCTCGCCGCCCTGGCCGTCGCCCCGATCACCCCCGAGGCCCGGGACGAGTTGGACGCCCTCGCCCGTTTCGTCGCTGAGCGGGACTTTTAGGGCGTGCGGGGTATCGTGAGCGGGCAATGTTGATCGAGCGCGTGAACTCCCCGGCCGACCTGAAGCAGCTGTCGTTGGCCGAGGTGAACGACCTCGCCGCCGAGATCCGCCAGTTCATCGTCGAGGCCGTTTCCGTCACCGGTGGCCACCTCGGTTCGAACCTCGGCGCCGTCGAGTTGACCCTTGCCATCCACCGGGTGTTCGACTCACCCCGCGACATCATCCTGTGGGACACCGGCCACCAGGCCTACGCGCACAAGATCGTCACCGGCCGGGCGAAGATGTTCGAACACCTGCGCCAGGAGGGCGGGCTGTCGGGCTACCCCAACCGCGCCGAATCCGAGCACGACTGGGTCGAGAACAGTCACGCGTCGACGATCCTGAGCTACGCCCACGGCCTGGCCGCGTCGGTGGCGCGCAGCGGGTCGACGGACCGGCGCGTCGTTTCGATCATCGGCGACGGCTCGATGACGGGCGGCATGGCGTATGAGGCGCTCAACAACCTCGGCCACTCCGGCACCCGGTGCGTGATCGTGCTCAACGACAACGGCCGGTCGTACGCGCCGACGGTGTCGACGCTGAGCGAGAGCGTGTCGCGCCTGCGTCTCAACCCGCAGTACCTGAGCCTCCGTCGCTTCGGCGAGCAGATGGCGGGCGAGCTGCCGGTGTTCGGTCAGTACATGGCCAAGGCGTGGAAGGGCGTCACCGCCGCGATGCGCGAGGTCGCAGAACCAGTCGTGTTCTTCGAAGCGCTCGGTGTGCGCTACGTCGGCCCCATCGACGGCCACGACGTCGCCCTGCTCGAAGAGGCGCTGCACAACGCCGCCGACTTCGACGGGCCGATCGTCGTGCACGTGCTCACGCAGAAGGGCCGCGGCTACCCGCCCGCGGAGGACGACGACGAGAAGTGCCTGCACGACGCGCCGACCTTTGACGTCGCGACGGGGCCGGGCGAGTCGACGCTGCATCCCTACACGCAGGCTTTCGCCGACGCGATCGTCGCCGAAGCCAAGGACCACCCGCAGGTGATGGCGATCACCGCAGCGATGCCGGGCCCGACGGGTCTGCTGCCGTTCCAGGCCCAGTTCCCCGATCGCTACTTCGACGTGGGCATCGCCGAGCAGCACGCGGTGACGATGGCGGCGGGCCTCGCCATGGGCGGGCTGCGTCCCGTCGTCGCGCTGTACTCGACGTTCTTCAGCCGCGCCTTCGACCAGGCGAACCTCGACGTCGGCCTGCACGGCCTGCCGGTGGTGTTCGCCCTCGACCGCGCCGGCATCACCGGCGACGACGGGCCGTCGCACCACGGCGTGCTCGACATGGTGCTGTGCCAGACGATCCCGGGCATGACGATGTTCGCCCCGTCGTCGGTGCAGGAAGTGCCGACGATGCTCAAGACCGCGCTGTCACTCGACGGCCCGTGCGTGATCCGCTTCCCCAAGGGCGTCGCCCGTCAGGTCGACGCGTCCGACGTCGGCTCCGGCCTCGAGGCCAAGCGGTGGCGCTCGGGCGAGTCGCGTCAGGTCGCCATCATCGGCGTCGGCAAGATGCTCGCCGCCGCGCTGTCCGCCGCCGACCTCCTCGCCGAAGACGGCATCGAGGCGACGGTGTGGGACCCCCGCGTCGTCAAGCCGCTCGACCCGGCGATGCTCGCCGACGCGGTCGTGCACAGCGTCGTCGTCACCGTCGAAGACGGTTTCCGCACCGGCGGCATCGGTTCGTCGATCGCCACCGCGCTCGACGCGCTGGGCGGCGCCGGCGCACCGACGGTGATCACGCTCGGCGTGCCCGACGAGTACATCCCGCAGGCCAAAGCCGACGCCATCCTGTCGCGCCTGGGTCTCGACGGCCCCGGCGTCGCCGACACGGTGCGAGCGGCGCTCAACGCCTCCAGCCTGGCGTAGTTTTCAGGGCCGTGGCCCATTCCGAACTCGACTTCGTGCTCTCGCTGGCCGACGCGGCCGACAAGATCTCGACCAAGTGGTTCCGCGCCAAGGACCTGCCCGTCGAGGCGAAACCCGACGACACGCCGGTGTCCGTCGCCGACCGCGAGGTCGAGGAGAAGCTGCGCAAGCTCATCTCGAAGAAGCACAGCGACAGCGGCATCATCGGCGAAGAGTTCGGCGTGCTCGAGGCGAGCAGCGGCGGCACGCGTTTCGTGATCGACCCGATCGACGGCACCAAGAACTACGTGCGCGGCGTGCCGGTGTGGGCGACGCTGATCGCGCTCGAATGCGACGGCGCGCTCGAAGTCGGTGTCGTGTCGGCGCCCGCCCTCGGCTACCGGTGGTGGGGCGTGCGCGGCGAGGGCGCGTGGCGCAACGGCGAGGCGATCCACGTCAGCGACACCGCGACGATCGAGGAGGCGTTCCTGTCGTCGGACAGCTACACCACGTTCCGGCAGCACGGCCCCGCACGCGGTGACGCCTTCGACGCGCTGGTGGCGCGCTGCGCGCGCACGCGCGGCTTTGGCGACTTCTGGTCGCACATGCTCGTGGCCGAGGGCGCCGTCGACATCGCCGTCGAGCCCGAGGTGACGCTGTGGGATCTCGCGGCTTCGTCGGTCATCGTCGAAGCGGCGGGCGGGCGCTTCAGCGATCTCGCCGGCAACCCCGGTCCGGGCGGTGGATCCTGCATCGCCACCAACGGCGTGCTGCATGATGCGGTGGTGGAGGCGCTGCGTGCCTAGCCGTGAGCAGTTCCTCGACTCGTTGCACCGCGACGCCGAACTGTTCGAAGCGGCGGTGCGCGCCGGCGGCGATCTGACCCAGCCCGTCGACGGTTGCCCCGAGTGGGATCTCGGCGCGCTCGTCGAACACCTCGGCACGCTGCAGCGCTACATCACCGCCGGCATCGAGAGCGGCGGCAAACCGACGGGCGGCTGGCCGAGCGCGCCCGAAGATCGCGCGCGGTTCGCCGACTGGTTCGCCGAAGGCGCGGCGGCGCTCGAAGCGGCGCTGCGCGCTCGTCCCGACGACGAAGCGTGCTGGACGTTCTTCCCCAACGCCCCGCAGACGATCGGCACGTGGGTGCGCCGGCAG
Organism: Acidimicrobiales bacterium; assembly: GCA_035546775.1. NCBI lineage: Bacteria > Bacillati > Actinomycetota > Acidimicrobiia > Acidimicrobiales > Acidimicrobiales bacterium. The sequence continues at coordinate 38,815 of DASZWD010000044.1, read as the reverse complement.
GCGCACGAACTCGCCGTCCACCGCTATGACGCCGAGATGGCGGCGACCGGCGTCGCCGAGGCGCTCGATCCGGCGATCGCCGTCGACGGCATCGACGAGTACTTCGACCTGTTCGTCCCCCGCGTCGACGGGCGCACACCGATTCGCATCGGGGAGCTCACGATCCACCTCCACGCCGCCGGCGACGCTGCAGGTGAGTGGCTCGTGCGCTGCGGTGACCACGCGCCCGCCGTCACCCGCGAACACGGCAAGGGCGACGTGGCGCTCACCGGCGAGGCGAGCGACCTGCTGCTCACGATCTGGGGGCGCGTCGACCCCGAAGAGGTGGGCGTCGCCGTCTTCGGCGAGCCCGACGTGTGGTCTCGCTTCCAAGCGGCCGCCGCCATCTGACCCCGACCACGAATCGGTAAGGGGCTAGTGGCCGGCGAGGGGCTCGAGGAGTTCGGGGCCTTCGTTCTTCACGTTGCTCACGAGTTTGGTGACGGGATAGGCGCGCATCTTCTCTGACGGGAGCGGCACGAGCAGCTTCGCCGCTTCTTCGGCGCCGACGGTCGGGTCGAGCCACGGGTCCCACGCCTCTTCGGGGAGGCACACCACCATGCGGTCGTGGATCTTGGCGACGAGGTCGTTGGGTTCACCGGTGATCAAGGTGACGGTGCGCAGGTCCTTCGGCTTCCACACGTCCCACAGCGCGGCGAAGGCGAGCGGGCCGCCGTCGGCGGAGGTGATGTAGAACGGCTGCTTCTCCGGCTTCTGCCATTCGTAGAAGCCGTCGGCGGGCACGATGCAGCGCCGCCGGTCGAGCAGGCGCCGGAACCCGCCCTTCGACGTGACGGTCTCGGCGCGCAGGTTGATCATGCGATTGCCGATCGACTCGTCCTTGGCGAAGCCGGGCACGAGTCCCCACCGCAGTGCGCCCATGCGGCGCTGGCCTTCCTTGGTGGTGACGATCGTGTACACGTCGAGGGTCGGCGCCACGTTGTAGCGCTCGCCCAGATCCTCGGCGACGACCTCGTCGACGTGGAACTCTTCGGCCAGCTTCGAGGCCGCGGTCGCCGATACGTAACGCCCACACATGGTTCCTTAGTGTTAACCGAGATGGACGCCGTCGTATTCGACTTGGGCAATGTGCTGATCGAGTGGGACCCGCTTCGTGTCGTCAGCGCGGCCTTCGTCGAGGGCGCCGACTTTCACGCCTGGAACGCCGAGCTCGACCGCGGCGTGCCCTTCGACGACGTGGCGGCGCGCTGGGCCGCCGCGCACCCGAACCACGCCGAGGAAGTCGCCGTCTTCCAGGAGCGCTGGCTCGAGACGCTGGGCGCGGTCGACGCCGACGTGCTCGCCATCGTGCGCGAGCTCAAGGCGCGGGGCGTGGGCGTGTTCGGGCTGACCAACTCGTCGATGGAGAACGCCCCGCGCTCGGCCGAGGTGCAGCGGGTGTTCGCCGAGCTGGACGGCGTGGTCGTGTCGGGCGCCGTCGGGCTGCTCAAGCCGAGCCGTGAGATCTACGAACACACGGCGGAACAGTTCGGCCTCACGCCGGCGCGCACGTGGTTCGTCGACGACAACGCCGCCAACGTCGCCGGTGCCCGCGAGTGCGGTTGGAACGCCATCCTCTTCACCGACGCCGCTTCGCTGCGGACGGAACTCACCGCCGCCGCACTTCTGTGAAGGAATTTCCGTGCGGAGCACGGGAATTCCTTCACAGAAGGCGTGGGGTTAGCGGGGCGGGGCTAGTCCCAACTGGTGGGCGAAGTAGCTGAGCTGGTCGGCGCCGAGGTCGAGGGTGCGCTCGGTCGACCGGACGCTGTGGCCGACGTCGGCCTCGCGCCGGAACAGGATCGGCTTGGCGTCGGGGTCCGATGATGTGGCGAACTGGAGCGCGGCGCACATCTTGCGCGGGTGCATGACGTCGGTGCGCGAGTCGTTGTCGAACGACGTGAACAGCACGGACGGGTAGGCCACGCCGGCGCGCACCTTGTGATATGGCGAGAAGCCGTAGAGCCATTGGAACTCGACGGGGTCGTCGGCCGTCCCGTATTCGTCGTTCCAGGTGATCCCGAGACCGAAGTGTTCGTAGCGCAGCATGTCAAGCAGCGGCGCCGAGCAGATCACGGCGCTCATCTCGTCGGGCCACTGCGTGAGCGTGGCGCCGACGAGCAGACCGCCGTTCGAGCCGCCGTAGATACCTAGTTGTCCGGTGGTCGTCCACCCCTCGGCCTTCAGGTAGCGCGCCGCCGCGATGAAGTCCTCGAATACGTTCTGCTTGTTCTCGCGCATGCCGGCACGGTGCCACTCCTCGCCTTCTTCTGAGCCGCCGCGCAGGTTGGCGTACGCGTACACGCCGCCGGCGTCGACCCAGGTCTGGATCAGCGACGAGTACGCCGGCGACAGTGAAATGTTGAACCCGCCGTAGCCGTAGAGGATCGTCGGGCGCGGACCTACCGACGCGTCGCCCTTGGCGATGACGAACATGCGCACGTCGACGCCGTCGTGGGACTGGTAGGTGTGCTGGCGCACGAGCACGTCCGACGACGGCGGCAATGCGCCGGGCGTCGTCGCCCACGTCGTCGCCGTCGCGGTGTCGACCGCGAGGTGCAACACCGTGCCGGCGTTGACGAAGTCGGTGTAGTGGATCCAGGCGTTGGCGCTGTGATCGCGCTGGGCCATCACCATCGCGGTGCCGGCGCCGGGCAGAGCGACGGCACGCTCGTCGCCGGTGGCGGGATCGCGCACGGCCAGCGTCGTCACCGCGTGCTGTTCGCGGGCCACGACTATGCCGCCCTCGGTCGGTTCGGCGGTAACGAGGACGCCGTCGCTTTCGGGCACGACATCGGTCCAGTTCTCGGGCCCGGGGCGCGTTGGATCGGTCACCACCATCCGCTTCTTCGGCGCGTCGAGAGAGGTGTGCAGGTACAGCCGGCCCAGGATCACGCTGCCGTAGGTCTCGGCGTCGACGCCTTCGACGACGGGCCTGACCGACGCATCGCCGGCGAGGTCGGCGATGTAGAGATCGTTGCGGGGTTCGGTCCCGATGCTCGCCGCGATGAGGAGCCACCGGCCGTCGTTCGACAGGTCGACGCTGTAGTAGGTCGACGGATCGCGTCCTTCACCGAAGACGAGCTGATCGTCGTCGGCGGACGCGCCGACGACGTGGCGCCACACGCGACGGTTGAACGGCTCGGGAGTGAGCCGTCGCACGTAGAAGAAACCCGAGCCGTCAGGCAGCCACGCCACCGACGTGTAACGCGTGCGCTCGATCGGTCCGTCGACCACCGCGAGGGTGGCAACGTCGAGCACGCGAATAGCGGTGTCCTCGTCGCCGCCCGACGAGACGCCGATGACGATGCGATCGCCGTCGGGCGACACCGACACCACGTCGAGCGTGGTGAGTCCGGACGCGTCCTCGGCCATCGGATCGAACAGCACGCGCTCGGAGCCGTCGGGTTCGCGCAGGAACAGCTTGGCGTGCTGCTCGCCCGGTTCGCGGCGGCTGAAGTACAACCGCTCGCCGCGCACGGCCGGCGGGCCGATCGTGCCGGGCAGCAGCCGCGCTTGCGCGGCGCGCCACTTGTCCCGTCCCGGCAAGGCGGCCAGCCACGGTTGGCACAGCGCGTCCTGCGCCGCCAGCCACGCGTCGAGCTCGGGGTTGTCGTCGCGTTCCTCCATCCACCGGTACGGATCGGGGACCTTGGTGCCGTGGTAGTCGTCGACGACGTCAGCGCGTCGTGCCGGTGGGTACACGACCTTTGGGCTTGGCATCGCCGGATCGTACGGGCTTGCGGCGCGCTCCCGACCGCGAAATCGTCGCCGCGTTCGTACCGAGGTACGACTCGATCACCCGCGGGTGCGCCAGCACCTCCTCGGGCGTGCCGGTGGCGATAACGCGGCCCAGCTCGAGCGCCACCATGCGGTCGCACACGGCGCGCAGCAGCGGCATGTCGTGTTCGATGATCACCATGGCGCAGCCCGTCTCGGCGCGCACGCGTTCGAGCAGTCCGACGAGCGCCTCGGTTTCGCGCTGGGCCACCCCACTCGACGGCTCGTCGAGCAGGACCACGGCTGGCTGCTGGGCGAGAATGCAGGCGAGGTCGACAACGCGGCGGGTACCGGTCGACAACTCGCCGATGAGCTTGCCGCGGTAGGGCGCCAGGCCCATCGTGGCGACGAGTTCTTCGACGGTGGCGTGCACGTCGACCTGCGCCTCGACGGCGGCCGGCAGTTGCAGCGCGTCGGCGAGAATGCTGCGCGACCGCACGTGACGCTCGCAGGCGACGGCGAGGGTCTCGGCCACCGTCAGCGTCGGGAACAGGCGGGCCTCTTGGAACGAGCGCCCGAGCCCGAGCCCGGCGCGCTGGCGCGGCCCGGTCTCGTTCACCTCGACGCCCCCCACGCGGATGGTGCCCCCGTCGAGCGGGGTGAAGCCCGAGATGCAGTCCATCAGCGTCGTCTTCCCCGCACCGTTGTGGCCGATGACGCCCACGATCTCGCCGGGCTGCACGACGAAGTCCACGTCGTCGACGGCCGTGATGCCGCCGTAGCGCTTGGCCACGCCGCGGACTTCGAGCGCCGGTGCCGAGGCGTCCGCGGACGTTGCCGCCGACGCGCGTGTGCGAGCTGGTACCTCGGCGGTGCCGGCGATGAACACCGAGCGCAACAGGTCAGGGCGAGCGAGCAGGTCGCGCGTCTTGCCCTCGAAACGAATCTGGCCGCGCTCCATGAACACCGCGCGCTCGGCTAACTCCAAGGCAACGTTGACTGACTGCTCGACGATGACGACCGTCACGCCGCGGGCGTGGACGGCGCGCACCACGTCGAGCAACTCGGCGACCACCGTTGGGGCGAGACCGAGCGAGAGTTCGTCGATCATCAGCAGTTGCGGCCGGCCCATGAGCGCGCCGGCGAGCGCCAGCATCTGTTGCTCGCCGCCGGACAAGTCGCCGGCGAGTTGCCGCTTGCGCTCCCCCAAAACCGGGAACAGCGCGTACGCCTCGGCCAGCGCGGCGTCGACGCGCGCCACGTCTTTGCGGAACAGCCATGTCGCCATGCGCAGGTTGTCGGCCACGGTGAGCGTCGGGAACACGGACGCGCCGCCGAGCATCAGCGACACGCCCCGCCTCGTCGTGCGATCCGCGGCCTCGCCCGTAATCGCGTCGCCGTCGTAGTGCACGCTCCCGCCTGTCGGCGGCAGGAGACCGGAGATCCCCTTGAGCAGCGTCGACTTGCCCGCACCGTTGGTACCGAGCAGCGCCACCATCTCGCCGCGGCCGACGGCGAAGTCGAGGTCGAACACGATTTGGCGCTGCCCGTAGGCGAGGTCGAGCCCGGTGCATGCGAGGATCGGGTCGACGATCGGCCGCGCGGCACGCGTCGGCTCGGCCGGCACCGGCGTGTCGGCCAGCGCGGACGACTCGTCGAGGCGCGCGTTGCCGAACTCCGGCACGTCGAGCCCGCGGCGCGCCGCTACCGCCCGCAGGGCGCGATCACGCACGGCGACGAGGACTTGGCCGATGCCTCCGGGTAAGGCCAGGAGGACGAACAGCAGACCGGCACCGGTGACGACGAGGCGCAGCTGCCCCAGCGCCTGAATCGACTCGATCCACCGGAACAGCAGCACGCCGGTCACCGCACCCGTGAGCGAGCCCAAGCCGCCGATCACGGTGGTCGAGAACACGGTGATGCTGTCGGTCACCGGGTAACTGCCGGGGCTGAGGCTATGCAGCAGCTGCACGTGCAGCGCCCCGGCGACGCCGGCAACCGCGCCGGCGAGCATGAAGCCGCTCAGCTTCAGGCGAACGACCGACAACGACGCCGCCGACGCGGCGCGCTCGTTGTCGCGTGTGGCGATGAGGCTGCGGCCGGTGCGCGCCCGGCGCAGGTTGGCCGCCACCACGAGCCACACGCCGAGGACGGCGACGCACAGCAAGTACATCGTGTACTGGTTCTCGAGGTCGAAGCGGCCGAAGAGCAGGGGCCGGGGTACCTGCGAAGGAATCCACTGCGGGAAGTTGTTGAGGTTGAGGAAGTAGCCGTCGAGGGCGACGGCGAAAGCGATCGTGGTCACCGCCAGGAACAGACCGCGTATGCGCAGCGCCGGCAGTCCGATCACCAGCGCCACGACGGCGCCGGTCAACCCCGACAGGATCAGCACGAACAGCAGGTCCATGTTGTTGCGAGCGATGAGGTTGCCCGCCACCATGGCGCCGGCGCCCACGACGCCGAACTGGCCGAGACTGATGTTGCCGCCCCAGCCCGTGAGCATCACGAGCGACACGCCGACGATGGCCCACACGATGGCGAAGGCCGCCAGCAGCTGCGTGCTCGGCGACCACAGCTTGGGCACGAACACGAGTCCCGCACCCGCCACCACGATCAACGCCACCCGGGCGACGCGAACCTCGGGCAGCCGGCGCAGCGCGTCGGGGATCGGGCGGATGAGGCCCGTCGCCGACCACGCCGCCTCGCCGCCCTCGGTCGCCCGCGAGAAGGCGTTGCGCTGGAGTACGAGTGCGCCGACGATGACGACGAGGAACACGACGTTGATGACCGACGGCGATCCCGTCGAGTTCCAGCGCACGACCTGTTCGAGGATGCCGAGGCCGATGCCGGCGACGAGGGCGGTGGGCAACGAGTCCATGCGGGCGACCACCGCGGCGGCGAGCGCCGGCAGCAACACCTGCGGGCCGTTGCTCGCCACGCCGGGCGTCACCCCCGAGAACGGCGCCTTGAGGATGAACGTCAGCGTGGCGAGACCACCGACGAGGACCCACACGATCGTCGTGTTGCGGCGCACGGGGACCCCAAGTAGCAGGGCGCGGCTTTCGTTCTCGGCCGCGGCGCGCACTGCGACGCCGACATCGGTGCGCGCCAGGAACCACAGCAGCCCGACGAGCACGAAGGGCGCCACGATCACGATGAGCATCTCGTCGCCGCCCAGCGTCTTGACGCCGAGGTCGATCGACAGCCCGAGGGGCACCTTGAAGGCGCCGGTCACCGAGACGAAGTTGATGGCGCGCGACCCGATGATCTCGAAGCCGCCGAGCACCTGGGTCAATCCGATCGACGCGACGGTGAGGACGAGGCGCGACGAGTTGCGGAATCGGCGCAGCACGACGTATTCGACGGCGCCGCCCATCACCGCGCCGAGCGCCACGCCGACCGGGAGCACGACGAAGAACGGCACGTGGTGCTGGCGGTACATCCCGATGGCCAGTACACCGACGAGGCTGCCCATGGAGCCGAAGGCGAAGTTGACGAAGCGGTTGCTGCGATACGTCAGGATCAGCGCCATGGCGCCGAGGGCGGTGACGGTCCCGAAGATCACCCCGATGGCGACCACCGCCGGCGGCGCCGTGCGCGCCAGCTTTGGTCCCGTTCCGGGGAGTGCGTACGCCAGCGCGTACAGCACCGGCACCGCGGCGACGAGCCGGCCGCGTCGCGACGTCGCGCCCGTCACCGTCAGCTCTGCGGGATCTTGGGCGGGCCGGGCGTCATCTGATTCGCGCCGTGGCGGTAGCGCTTCCCCGGCTCCGGATCAGCCCAGGCACCAGGTTTGGAGTTGTAGGGCGAGATCTTGTTCGGGTCCCAGTAGATCTCGTGGAAGTCGTCCATCGGCGTGTAGTCACCGGGCCCGAAGTTCCACAAACCCGCGGGCCCAAGGTGATCGCCGTAGGTGAACATGCCCTTCTCGAACGTGGCCGGCGTCAAGTTCGGCCCAGCCAGCTGCACGCCGATGGCGAAGAGGTACATCTGGTAGTACAGCGAGTCGACGGAGTGCGCCGGCTCGTCGCTGCGCAGCGACTTGTACGCCGCGTACCCGATGGTCGAGTACGGCGGCTGGCTCACGTTCGGTCCGAGCGGGCTGATACCGAACGAGTGCTTCGTGAACTCGGCGTCCCACAGCTGACCGACGATGTCGAGTTCGTACCCCGACACGAACTCGGGGAAGTAGTTGTCGCGCGATGCGTCACCTGAGAGGAAGATCGGAAAGATCGGATCGCAACCGCACAGGATCGTCGTGACGTTCTCACTGCGCAGCTTGGCCACGATGTTCGTGGCCTGGTTGGAGAACGTCGAGATGTCGAGCTGGTACGCGATCGGATCGACCTCGAGAGGGTGACCGGCGGCGGCGAAGACCTTTTCGGCCGCCTTGACACACTCCTGGTACCAGGCGTTCTCCGGGGCGATAATCGTGATGCGCCGCGGCTTGCCTTTGATGTCGCCGCCGGCGAGGTCGGCGTTGCCACCCGACAGGCGCTTGAGGACGTACTCGGTGGCGTCCTCGACCACCGTCGAGCAGTCGGGCAGCGGGCTCCACGAATACGGCCGCCGCTGCGTGTACCACTCGCGCGACATCAGGAGCGATCCGAAGTTCATGACCTTCTGGCGCGCCAGCGCGTCGGCGTAGGGCTCGGTCAGTGCGGTGAGATCGGCGAACGACTTGAGTTCGGTAGCGACCCGGGTGGCGTCGACTTCGGCCTTGTCACGACCGTTGCCGAGCAGTTCGGCGGCGAGCGAACCCTGGCCTTGGAAGTAGTCGAGGACGATGTGGCGTCCGTAGAACTGGAAGTGCTTGTTGAAGTACTCGGCGAGGACGTCGAGGGTGCGCTTCACGTCGTCGGGTGTGTCGGCGATGTCGGTACCGACGACTTCGGCGATGGCGTCGTCGAGCGACGCGTCCGACGTCTGCCGGATGGCAAGGTGGACCTCGGTCCCGGTGACACCTCGCGTCGTGGCGCCGCCGTTGCTCCCGCTGAAGGTGGCGCACGGGGGTGAGTACGGATCGCCCGGAATCTGCTGCGCACGGTCGGTGCACGGGTTGGTGCGCGGCGGCGTCGCCTTGGCGGCGACGTTGCCGGTGGCGCCGGCGACGGTGGTGGCAGTTTCGCCCGGCGCCGTCACGTCGCTGCCGGTGTCTCCGGGCGCCTGGTCGGCCGACAGCGACTGGTCGCGTACCGACTGGACCTTTGAGGGCACGAACACCGCCATCATCAGCACGAGCATCGCCAGCATGAAGAACGGCCCGTAGCCGCGCAGGATGCTCGTGGGCCGCGGCGAGCGCGGCGCAGTCACGACGCGACCTCGCGCCGGCGGCGCAGCCGCAACTCACCCTCGACCAGCACCGCACCGAGCCCGATAACGGCGAGCGCGACCCACCAGGCGTTGTCGGCCGGCTTGGTGCGCACCGCCGGCAGCGCGGCCCGCGTCCGGCCCGGCGGCTCCTTCGGGGCATCACCGAGGTACAACGCCGGCGGCGACACGAACTCGGCGGGCGGCGGCGTGGTCGCAATGTCGGCCGCGCTCACGTTCGTCCTCGGCGCCGCGCCGGCGGCGAAGTCGAAGCCGGTGACGGGCGGCAGGTCCTTCGTCTGCGCCTGCGTGCCGCCGATGTTGACGTTCATCGAGCCGCCGCCGGTGGCCGCCAGCGTGAGCACGTCGGCGACGAGGATGATCGACGCCGGCGAGTACGCACACGGCGTGTGGTCGAGCAGGTATTGAAACACCGCCTGGCGCACCGGCTGCGCGCCGTTGATGACCGGCCGCGCCAGTTGGTCGCGCGTCGCGCTCGGCACGATCCCGATGCGCAGCGGGTCCACGAAGGTGGTGTCGTTGTCGGTGTGGATCTTCGGCAGCGAGACCACCAGACCGAGCGGGGCGAGTGCCGTGTTAACGCGGTCGAGCGTGGCGAAGGCGTCGGACTGCGGCACGGGGACGCCCGCGATGGCGACGCGGTCGATCCAGAACTTCGATGACGGGTCGGCCTTGCCCGGCTCGGACGCCGACCGCCAGTGCAAGCCCTCCAACTTCACCAGGCCGTTGACCAGCGAGACCGAACCGACGTCGACCTGCCCGGTAGCGATGGTCCGGCCCGCGGTGTCGACGCCGCTGGTCGACTCCGCCTTCGAGTTGGCGAAGGTGATCACGCCGGCGAGGTCGAGCGGCGCGATGGTCGAGGCCGCGTCGGCGAATGGCCGCGACGACGCCCGGGCGTCTTCCTCGAATGGTCCGTTCTTGGTGGTCTTGCCGTCCTCGGCGCCGGGCTCGCGCGAGTCGACACGCGTTGGCTTCGGCAGGTACTTCGGGTCGATCGGCGGTTCGGAGTTGGGGCACGACGCCGTGGTGGCCGCGGTGCCGATGACGCCGAAGTTCACCATCTGCGCCTGGGCGCGGGCGACGTTGTTGGTGTGGTCGGCCAGGGCGGCGCCGAAGGTGACGGCGTAGGACAACCCGGCCGTGCGCGGGTCGAGCTGGAGCGTCTGGGCGAACGAATGACCGAAGCTCGGTTCGCTCGTGGCCGCGGACGCGCCGGCTCCCGTGATGGGCCCCAGTGTCATTCCCACCGCGCCGGCGGTGAGTGCAATCCCCCAGCCGACTGCGACTGCTCGCACTCGTCGCACCTTGTCGGTCCCCCCGTTTCCAGACGAACGTTAGCGCTAGGTTGAGCGTTTCAGATACCGGGGGGATTTGAAATGCTGTCGTACCTACGCCGCAAATTCGAAAGCGACACCAAGGGTCAACTCATCTTCCCGCTGGTCGTGCTCTCGGCGCTGTACTTCTTCGACGAGTTCGACACCTCCGCGTTCGGCACGCTGGCCCCCGAGATCCGCCATGCGTTTCACCTCTCGGTCGACGACTTCACCAAGCTGATCATCATCAACGTGTCGGTGACCGTGCTGCTCGCGGTGCCCGTCGGCTACCTCGGCGACCGCGTCAACCGCACGCGCCTCGTCGTGTACTCGGGCATCGTCGCCGGCATCTTCAGTTTCGGGACGGGTATCGCCGGCACCGTCGCGCTGTTGACCTTCGCCCGTTTCGGCAACGGCGTGGGCCTGCTGGCCAACGTGCCGGTGCACAACTCGCTGCTGGCCGACTACTACACGCCTGACGCCCGTCCGACGGTGTACGCCAATCACGCCAACGCCGTGCAGGTGGCCGCTGTCATCGCCCCCGCGGTCGCCGGACTGATCGCGTGGCAGTTCGGCTGGCGCGCCGCGTTCTTCTTGCTGTTCATCCCCGTCCTCATCGTCACGATCATCGCCACGCGCCTCGACGAACCGGTGCGGGGCGCGACGGACGTGGGCGGCGGTGAACTGCGCGAGTTCGCGCTACCGCCCAAGTTCTGGGAAGCGGCCAAGGTGCTGTGGGGCGTCAAGACACTGCGCCGCTCGTTCGTCGCCGCCGTCTTCATCGGCGCCGGGATCATCCCGCTCGTGGGCTATATCGCCCTCTACTTCGAGAAGGTGTACCACCTGAGCGTCATGGAGCGCGGGGCGCTCGGGTCGGTGTCCGCGGTGTTCGCGTACCTTGGCATTCAAGAGGGCGGCAAGCGCACCGCCGGCTGGTTCGCCCAGGGAATGGGCGTGCCCGTCAAGCGCATCGGCATCGTGCTGGCGGCCATCGGCGGAGGTGTGGCCCTGTTCGCCGCGTCGCCGTGGCTCCCGCTGTCGCTCGCGTTCGCCATGGCGACCAACTACATCATCGGCATGTTCTCCGCGCCCCTCGCCGCCATCCAGGCGTTGGTGAGCCCCGCCCGCGAACGCAGCCTGGCGTTCAGCTTCGGTGCCATCTTCCTCGTGCTCGGCGTCGTGGTGTTCTACGGGCTCGGTCTGGCGAAGATCGCCGACGCCCACGGCTTGCGCTGGGGTGTCGGCGTGCTCGCGCCGTGGTTCTTCGTCGGCGGCATGGTGGCCTACAGCGCCCACAAGTACGTCGAGGGCGACGTACAGGCGGCGATGCTGAAGTCGCACGCCGAGGCCGAAGCCGCCCGCGCCGAGTACGAAGCGGCGCACGTCGTCGTGGTAGACGACCATGTGACGCCGGCCGTTGTGCTCGAGATCGACGAAGAAAGCGACAAGTGACCGAAATCCCTCGCCCCAAGCTCACTGCTCTCGACGAGGGCCTGTGCCACCAGATCCCCGAGCCGTTCCCGACGCCGTTCACGGATCATCCGCACTGGCGCGAATCGCTGTTCTTCATCGTGCACAACCCCGAGCGACTCGACGACGTGGTCATCCTGACGCTGGCGTCGTTCCCGACGCGGGGCGAGATGGACGCGCTGCAACTCGGCCGCATCGGCGACGCCCACACGTGGGGCCGCCACGTCCGCCACCTCGGCGACGACCCCCACGCGCTGGTGGCCGGGCCGGTCAAGATCGACATCGTCGAGCCGTTCAAGACCGTGCAACTCCACGTCGACGAGGACCCCGCCGCGCCCGTCGCCCTCGACCTCACGTTCAGCGCCCGCACGCCGCACTACGCCTTGCGCCGCGGCACGATGAAGTACCGCGACGAAACCATCTGGGACCAGAGCCACATGATCCAGAGCGGGTGGTTCAACGGGACCGTGCGCCACCAGGGCCGCGACATCGAACTCAAGAACTGGTGGGGCCAGCGCGACCATTCGTGGGGTATCCGCGATCACGCCCGCTGCCCGATGTGGATGTGGCTGGCGATCCAGTTGCCCGACGGGATGATCGGCGTGTGGAACTGGGAGATGCCCGACGGCTCGCTCGTGTTCCGCGACGGCGCCTTTTGCCCGGCCGACGGGGGCGCGCCCGTCCCCCTCACCGACTTCTCCTACGACCTCGACTGGATCGACGAATCAGGCAACGCCGTCTCGTATGAACGCGACGGCGAACAGGTCACCGGCATCGCCGGCCACGTCGACTTCGCCTTCGAGGACGGGCAGAAGGTCGCGATCGACACGACGGCGGGCCGGTGGGCGCAGCGCTACGGCCCCGTCGGCGGCGGGCTGAGCGAGGTCAGCGTCGAGACAAGCGACGGTCGCGTCGGTACCGCCATCTACGAGTGCACCGGGGCGTACCACCACCACTTCTTCCCGGTCCGCCGCTCCGACAACTTGCCCGGAGACTGACGTTTATCCGCCGGTGCCGGCGGGTATGTGGATCCAACGCAGCGGGCGACTTCCGGGCCTGGATCCTCTTCCGAGATTCCTGAGCTGGCAGCCACGGCGTTCTCGTCGTCGGCCCGGAATCCCCGCTGACTACTTCGCTAACCGGCCAGCGGGGAGCCGATTTCGGCGGCGACGCGGTGGCCGCTGCGCACCGCGCTCTCCATGTAGCCCGCGAGGTTGCACGTGTGCTCGCCGGCGAAGCGCAGGCGCCCGGCTCCGTGGCGGAACGCGTTGAAGAACGGCGCCATCTGACCGGGTTTGAACACGGCGTAGCCACCGCCGGTGAACGGGTCGTTGTGCCACGCGTGGGTGGCCGTGCGCCGGGTGGCGAGCGACCGGGCCTCGGGGTACACGATGTCGACCTGCCGGGTGAACTCCGCGACACGCGCCGCGTCCGACAGCGACGCCGCGTGGCGCGCCGCGTCGCCGGTGACGAACTGCGCCATGACGCCGCGCAAGGCCGCCGCCCGTGAGTCGGTCTCCGACCACGCGATGGCAAAGGGCAGGTCGCTGACGGTGAACCCGGAGTACGCCTCCGGCGTCCAGAACGCCCGTTTGTACTCGCGCACGACCTTCACCGCGTCACCGAGGTCGAGACCGGCGACCGCCGCGGCCAGTGCGGATGGAAGCGCAGGCGCGAACGTGATCGCCCGTAGCGGCCGCGGCGGCGCGGCGACCACCGCCCACGCCGCGTCGATGACCGAGCCGTCCGCCGTCGTGACGCGCACGCCGTCGGCACGATGCTCGACGCGGCGCACCGCCTGGTTGAGCCGCACCCGTGACCCGAGGGCGTGCGCCATCGCTTTGGGTAGCCGGCTGTTGCCGCCGCGGATGCGGCGGGTCTCGCTGAAGATGTCGTCGTCGACGGGCGTGACGGCCTCGGTCGCGGACTGCGCCGCCTGCTGGGCGATGAACAGCAACGACACGTCGCGCGGCTCGGCGTTGTAGAGGCCGCGCAGCTGCACGCGCATCAGGAACTCGGCCTCGGGGCTCAACCGCTGGGCGCGCAGGAACTGCTCCAGTGACGTGGCGTCGAGCTGCTCGGCGCGGCGCGAGTGCTCGGGGTACGTGGGATCGACGCCGTCGCCGAGCGCCGACTCGGCGTCGTAATAGCGCAGGACGTCGCGCAACACGCCGCCGTTGCGGCGCGCCAGCATGAGCGGCAGCCGCGTGCGCGCCCCATTGCGATACACGACGGCGTCGTAGGGCTTCTGCGGTGGGCGACGATCGGTGAGCAGGCCGAACCGGTGCACGAGGTTCAGCAGCGCGTGGTGGCCTTCGTCGATCGACTCGCCACCGAGTTCCGCGTGCAGCCCATCCGAGAACGGTTCGTACGCGGTGAAGACGCGCCCGCCGACGCGGTCGCGCGCCTCGAGCACGACGACGTCCCACCCCACCTCGACGAGGTCGAGTGCGGCCGTGAGCCCGGCGAGGCCGGCGCCGATGACGGCGACGCGCCGCGCCGTCACGGCGCGGGGCTCCGCGGTGAACACCCGCGGCACGCGCGCCGCCGCCACCCCGGCGAGGGCGCCGCCGAGGAACTGGCGCCGGGTGATCACCGGTTGCGGTACACGTCGGTCACGACGTTGCCGCCCCCGTCGGCTGAGGCGTACAGGGCGTCGACGATCTGATGCGCGGCGATGGCGTCACGCAGCGTCGGCGTCGCCGCGCCGGCGTCGCGCACGGCGGCGAGGAAGTCCTGCTCGAGCGACGGCATGTCGTCGCCGGCGGCGTGCAGGAACGCGAGGGTGTCCTCGCCGTCGACGACGTGCTCGGCCTCGCCGGTGAACTGCCACCGCACCGGACCGAGCCGGTCGCCTTCGAGCTTGACGTAGAGGTGGTCGCAGAACACTTCGACGTGGCGGAGGCTGCCACGCTCGAGTATGTCGTGCCACACCGACGTCAGCTGCACCACCGTGCCGTTGGCGAACTCGAGGCGGGCCGCGGCGAGATCGTCGATGCGGTCGTAGCCGTGGTGGTAACGGCACGTCGCCGACACGGCGGCGACGGGGCCGAAGATCCACTGGAGCATGTCGACGTCGTGGATCGAGTGCTCGAGCAGGGTGCCGCGCCCGGCCAGCGACGAGTCGACCCGCCACGTCGAGGCATAGAACCCCTGGTTCGGGATGTACTGATCGTCGCGGAACACGACGGCGATCGTCTTGCCGGCGCGCGGGTCGTTCACGAGCTGCTTGAGGACACGGAACGCCGGCGACGTCCGCAGCACGAGACCGACCTGGTTGACGACTCCGGCCGCTTCGACGGTCTCGGCCATGCGCGTCGCCGCCGCGGCGTCGAAGGCGAGCGGCTTCTCGCAGAAGATGGCACGGCCCTTGGCCGCCGCTTTCGCTACCAGCCGTTCGTGCTCGGCGGTCCACGTGGTGATGAACACGGCGTCGACCATGTCAAGCAGGGCGTCCTCGTCGACGACGTCGGCCCCGAAACGTTGCGCCATCACGCTGGCACGCTCGCGATCGGGGTCGCAGACGGCGACGATCTTGTGCGCCACGTCGACGTCGCGCAGCATCCACGTGTGCACACCGCTGATGAGGCCGGCACCGTAGAACCCCAGCCGGATCGTCATCGTCTCCCCCGTCCCCGTGTGACTTTTGACACCTTCGCCAAACTTAGGTGTTCGAGCGCATAACGTTTGTCTCCTTGCGAGTCACATTCTGCGGCGTACGGGGCTCAACGCCGGCTCCCGGGCACCTCTTCGCCCGCTATGGCGGTAACACGTCGTGCGTCGCCATCACCGCGGCCGAAGACGAATTGCCGACGCTCGTGCTCGACGCCGGCACCGGACTCAGCCGGCTGTCCGCCGACCTGCACGGCCAGCCCTTCCGCGGATCGATCCTGCTCGGGCACCTGCACTGGGACCACACGCACGGCCTGCCCTTCTTTCCCGCCGGTGACAACCCTGACGCCTATGGCGTCGTCTACCAACCCGCGCAGGGTGATCCGATCGAAGTGCTCACCCGCGTGATGAGCCCGCCCCACTTCCCCATCCCGCCGACCGAGCTACGCGGCCACTGGGCCTTCGAGCCGATGGAAGAAGGCCATCACCAAATCGAGGGCTTCGACGTCGAGGCGCGTGAGATCCCCCACCGTGGCGGGCGCACCTTCGGGTTCCGTATCTCCGACGGCCGCTCGACCATCGCGTATCTCTCCGATCACTGGCCGCTCGACTACGGACCCGGCCCCCACGGCGAAGGCGAGTTCCACGCCACCGCCCTCGAGCTCGCCGACGACGTCGACCTGCTGATCCACGACGCGCAGTACACCCGCGCCGAGTTCCCCGCCCGCGCCCACTTCGGTCATTCGACGATCGACTACGCCATCGAACTCGGCGAGCGCGCCAAGGTCGGCAAGGTGGTGTTGTTCCACCACGACCCATCGCGCACCGACGACCAACTCGACGCCGTGGTCGCCGTCAACCAGCACCACGCCGTGCCGGTGATCGCGGCGGCCGAAGGTCTCTCACTCGACCTCAGGAAGCGGCACTGACTGTTTTCTCTCGAGCAGCAATGCCCGGCAACGTCAGCCGGTCGGCCGCTTTCCCGTAACGGCACTTTGGCGACGCTTTCTGGGGGCGAATTCGGCTCCGAGCACCGGTTTCACCCCGACAAACGGGCGTGAGTCTTGTGCGTCCCCAAACTCCCGAGAGGACCCGGAACGAACCTCAGGAAGCGGCACTAGGACACACCGCGGCGAAATCGCAGCGGGTGCACCAGGCGCCGGGGTTGGTGGCGGCGTCGTGGTTGTCGATACGGCCGGCGCTCGCCGCCAGCTCGCGGCGGGCGGTGTCGACGATCTCGGGCGACAGCGGCACGTCAACGGTCGTCGCCGGCGTGCCGTCGCGGTGCAGGTAGACGAACGAGGCGCGCAACGAGTCGGCCTTGTGCCCCCAGGCGTCGACGGCCGCCACGGCGTACACGTGCAGCTGGGTACGCGCCGAGGGGTCGCCGTCGGCCGGTGGGCGGCCGGTCTTGAAGTCGACCAGCTCGACGTGGCCCTCGGCGTGGGCGTACACCCCGTCGACGCGGCCCCGGATGATGTGGCCGCCCACGAGCAGCTCGAAGGGTGCCTCGACCGCGGCGGGCACCAGCGCGGCGTAAGGCGAAGCGGCGAAGGACTGCTGCAAGCCCGCCACGATCCCCTGCGACTCGGCGTAGTCGGTGTCGAGGAGCACGCCTTGGGGGCCGTGGCGCGTCTCGATCCAGCGGTGCACGATCGTGCCGACGGCGGCGGCCACCGAGGCGCGGCGCGGCAGCGGGCGCACCGTCGACCAGTGGAACTGGCGCGGGCAGCGGGCGAAGGACACGAGCGAGCTCACCGACAGACCCAGCGGTGGTGGTGGCGGCGCGGCCACGGGCGCAGCGGCGACGTCGAACAACGTCATCGGGAGCTCGGCTGGGCCCTCCGGCGCCTTGCGCCCGCGCTTGGCGGGCGGCGCCGGCGGCGGCACAACCGCGGCGACCGCCTCGCGTTGATTGGCTTCCATGGCCACGACGCGCGGATCGCGTTCGGTCGGGTCGTGGCGGTAGCGCTCCACCACGAGGTCGCGTTGCGCGGCGGCGAACTCGTAGAACTCGGACGGGCCCTGCGGCGTTGCCGGCCCGCTGTACCACTGCGCGGCAGAGAGCACGAGGCGTTTGCGGGCCCGCGTGCAGGCGACGTAGAACAGCCGCCGCTCCTCGTCGAGGTTGCGCTTGCGCACGATGTCGGTCATCGCCGCGCCGCTCGACACCTGACTCCAGTGCGGCAGCCCCTCGGTGTCCTCGCGCACCCACCACGGCAGCGCCGCGGCCGACGACTCGGGGTTGTCACCACCGCGGCTGGGCGACGGGAACTTCTTGCCGGCAAGCCCGGGCACCCACACTTCGTCGAACTCGAGACCCTTGGCCTGGTGCACGGTCATGACCTTGACGGCGTCGACCTTGCCCGGCGTGGCCTCGCCGAGCTCCTCCTCGGACTCCATGACCATGGCGATGTACTCGACAAACTCGCCGATGCCGCCCGCGCCTTCGATCGGGGCGTAGCGCTGCGCCAGGTCGCCGAAGCGCAGCAGGTTCTCGCGCGCGGTGTCGTCGCACACGGCCCACAGGTCGGTGCGCCGGGCGATCTCGTCGCACAACTCGGCGAGCGGCACGCGCTCGGCCGCCGCGGCCAGGTCGTCCCACATGGCACACAGTTCGTCGAGGCGCACGACGGCGGCATGGGACAGGCCCTCGACGTTCGTCCGGTCGCGCACGGCGTCGGCCAGCACCATCGGGGCGCGATCGCCGTTCACGATCGACTCGTCGATGAGGCCGCGGGCGTGGCGGGCCAGCGCCGCGATGTCGCGATCGCCGATCCGCATGGCAGGTCCGCGCAGGAGGCGCACCAGCGGCACGTTGCGCCGCCGGTCGGCGAGCAGTTCGAGCCAGGCCAGCAGGTCGACGATTTCGGGACGCTCCAGCAACCCGCCGATGCCGATCACCTCGACGGGGATGTTGCGCCGTTCCAATGCGCCGGTGATCGGCGCGATCAGCGAACGCGTGCGGCACAGGACGGCGCACTCCGACCACGTCGTGCGGCCCTCGCGCACGGCAGCTTCGACGTCGGTGGCGATCTGATTCGCCTCCTCGACCTCGCTCGCCGCCAGGAAGCACTCGATGGCATCGGGCGCGGCGGCGTCGTGCGGGAACAGCGTCTTGGGCAGCGCCCCGGCGACGAGCCCCTGGATGCGGTTGGCGAAGGCGACGATGTGCGAGCCGCTGCGGCGGTTGAGCGTGAGCGCCCGCAGCTGCGTGGGCGCGAAGTGGTCGGCGAACTCGACGATGTTGCGCACGTGCGCGCCGCGGAACGCGTAGATCGACTGCATGTCGTCGCCGACGGCCGAGACCACGCCCCCGTGCTGGTAGATCGACGTGAGCAGCACGCGCTGCGCGTAGTTGGTGTCCTGGTATTCGTCGAGGAGCGCGTACTTGCGCTGCTGGGCGATGCCGGCGGCAATGTCGGGATACGTCTGTACCAGTTCGACGGCGAGGCGGATCTGGTCGCCGAAGTCGAGCAGACCGAGGCGCTTCTTGGCCGCCGCGTACCTTTCGACGACCTGGCACAGCTCGGCGCGGCTGCGCGCCGTCTTGTGAATGTGCTGGCGCGACGCGTTGCTCTTGAGCGTGGCCTTGCAGTCGGCGAGCACCTTGTCGACGTCGACGAGGAAGTCGTCGATACGCGCCGCCAGGGCGAGGGCGTCGGTGATGACCGAGGCGGGGAAAAAGGAACTGCGCTCTTCGAAGGTGTAGCTGTCGTACTCGGCGAGGCACAGCTGCCACGCCTGGCCGCGGTTGATCAGGCGCGTCCGCGGCGGCAGGTCGAGTTCGAGCAGGTGCTGTTCGACGAGCGACGCCGCGAAGCCGTGGTACGTCGACACGAGCACGTCGGTGTCGGCGCCGAGGCGGCCGCGCACGCGCTTGGCCAACTCGGCGGCCGCCTTGTTGGTGAACGTGAGGGCGAGGATCTCGGACGGGTCGGCGCCGTGCGCGACGAGGTGCTCGATACGCCGGGCGATCGACTCGGTCTTGCCCGACCCGGCGCCGGCGATCACCAGCATTGACGAGTCGGGGGCGTGCTCGATGACGGCTCGCTGTTCCTCAGTAGGGACGAACTCGCTCATCGGGCCCCCACGTCGCGCCCGGCGCGCTGCAGCGGGCACAGGCGGTGGTAGTCGCAGTGGTCGCAGTCGGCGGTGGGCAACGGCTCGAGTTGCTCGGCCAGCATCTGGGTGGCGGCGTCGAGAATGCGCCCCTCGGCCCGCGTCTCGTGGTCGGCGGTGATGGGCTGGCTGAAGGTCTTGTTGAGCCGGATGTAGCGCAACTCGAGGCGCGTCGGGGTGCCCTTGGCCGCCAGTTCGGGCGACCGCAACGCCGCGAGGTAGTACACGGCGAGTTGGAGATCGTCGGCGACCTCGGACTCCTTGGGGGCGTGGCGACCCGTCTTGTAGTCGACGATGGCGAGGCCGTCGGTGGTGTGGTCCCAGTCGACGCGGTCGATGCGGCCCCGCACGGTGTGGTCGCCGACGGCGACGTCGAACTCGTGCTCGACCTCGACCACGTCGGCGCGGTCGAAGCGCTGGCCTTCCATCTGCCACCACGTGGTCAGCACGTCGCGCAGTTCGCGCCGCGCCTGGTCGCGCTGCGGCGCGAACGGGGCGATGTCGTCGCTCCACAACTCGTCGGCGAGGTCGAGCAGCGCTTCGAAGGAGTATTCGACGGTCGAGCCGGGCGACAGGAACCGCTCGAGCACGTCGTGGACCAGGCTGCCGAAGTCGGCCCACACCGACGTGGAGTCGGCGAGGCGCAGCACGCTGTCGTAGAACCAGCGCCGCGGGCAGTCCTCGAAGGTCTGGAGTTGCGACGCCGACAGCCGCAGTCGCCGCGAGGGGTGAATCGGCGTCGCGGTGTAGGTCAAGGGCCGCGCGGGGTACGGCCGCGGCTGCGCCCACGCCGGTGCCGCTTCGGTGAACGGCAGCTGCTCCACGTAGCGACTCACGAGCACGCCGGGTTGCGGGGCGGCGACGCAGGCGACGCGCGGCGCGCGCGACATCGCCACCCGGAACCGTTCGCGCTGGGCGGCGATGGCGGCGCGGCGCCGCGCCGGCGCGTCGAGGGCGAAGTCGCGCCGCGTGACCGCGGCGTCGAACCATCCGCCGTCGCCGACCGGGCGCGGATATTCACCTTCGACGCACCCGGCGACGGCCGCGAACTGCCAGTGGACGCCGACGGCTTCTTCGGGCGTCACGACGGCCACGCCCGATTCGCCCGGCGCGTCGTACCAGAGGGTGAAGTCGTCCTCGGCCAGGGCGGTGGCCAACTCGAGGATGGTGGCGCTCGTGCCGGCGCGGCCCGCCACCCAGCGTTGCGTGGCGCGATCGAAGGCGCACAGCGCGTTGAGCGCCCGGTCGACGGTCGGTTCGGGCGCGACGAGGTCGGCCTGGGCCGCCAGGTCGCGCAGCGCGCCCGCGATCCAGTCCTCGACGAACGGGCCGGCGGGCGCGGCGCCGTCGGCCTGGGCCAGCGCGGCGCGCAGGCGGCGCACGACGGGTTCGGCGTCGCCGTCGGCCAGGCGGATCTGCACCGGGATCTCCCGGCGCTGGAGCGCCCGCGTGACGGCGCGCGCGATCGGCGCGCTGCGACGCGGGACGACGACGACCATGTCCTCCCACGCCACGGCGTCGGCCCTCGCCTCCAGCAGGGTGCCGACGACCGCGTCGGCCTCCATCGAGGGATGCCGGCACCACACCAGGTGCGGTGCGGCCGCCGGCCGCGGCGCCAGGTTGACGGCGTCGTCGACGGTGGTGTCGCTCCTGAGCGCGCGGGTGACCTCACAGCCGCGCGCGGCGTAACCATCGACGAGTTCGGCTTCGGCGAAGGTCAGCGCGTGGGCGTCGTCGACGATGATCTCGGCGAAGCGATCAGGCTCGACGTGGTCGAGCGCAATGCGCAACGCGTCGCTTAGGTCGATGCGGTCGTGCGCCCGCAGCGCGTCGGCGTAGCGCCTGCGAAAGGCGACGAGTTTGTCCCACCGCGCCCGCGCCCCTACGGCCTCGGCGTTGGTGAGCGCCGCCTCGGTTGAGACCTCGGCGTGGGCCAGGGCGTCGATGCCGTCCTGCACCGCGGCGACGAACGCCCGCCGGGTGGCGAGCGCGCCGGCGGTCGGCCAGTCGGCGGCCACGAAGGCGTCGGCGATGGCCGCCCGGCGCGCCGCGCCGCCCACGGCCGTGGCGTCGGCCCGCGCCGGCACGTTCCGGCGCACGAGGTCGAGCGCCAAACCCACCGGCGTGGACACGAGCAGCGGCCCGAACCCGGTGCCGCCCGAGGCCGTCACCATGCGGCGGCGTACGTCGGCGGCCGCGCCCGGATGGGCGACGAGATACAACACCCGGCCCGGCCCGTGGAGGTCGGCCAGCCGCCGCCAGCGGGCGACGAGCGCGGCGGTCTTGCCCGCCCCCGCCGGTCCGGCGACGCGCGGCGGACCATCGGCCTCTACTACGGCGCGCTGGTCGGCGGTCAACTCCACGAGAGGTGAAGGTACCCGGCGGGTGTGACACGTACGATCGGCGGCGGTGGCGGCGGACCGGGCGCTGATCAAGGAGCTGCGGGCCGCGCTCCGGGCCGAAGCCGACCCGTCACGCGCCGCGGGCGCACAGGCCTACATGAAATCCTCGATGCCGTTCCTCGGCCTCACGGTGCCCGTCATGCGGCGCATCACCAAGGACGTGTCGAAGGCCCATGTGATGGGCGACGCCGACACGTGGCGCGCCACCTGCCTCGCGCTGTGGCGCAAGGCGGAATACCGCGACGAGCGCTACGCCGCGCTCGAGCTCACCGGCCACAAGCCCTACCAGCGTTTCCAGACCTCCGGCTGCATGCCGATGTACGAAGAATTCGTCGTGGACGGGGCGTGGTGGGACTACGTCGACCTGGTCGCCATCCACCGCATCGGGCCGCTGCTCGTCGCCTACCGCGACGAGATCGAGCCGATCGTGCGCGCCTGGTCGACGGATGCCGACATGTGGAAGCGGCGGGCGTCGATCATCTGCCAGGTCTCCGCCAAGGGCGACGTCGACCTCGGCCTCCTCTACGACTGCATCGAACCCAACATGGCCGACAAGGAGTTCTTCATCCGCAAGGCCATCGGCTGGGCGCTGCGCTCCCATGCGTGGCTCAACCCGGGCGAAGTCGAGCGCTACGTCGCGGCGAACGCCGACCGGTTGTCGGGACTCTCGAAGCGCGAAGCGCTGAAGAACATCGGCAAACTACGGAAGTGACCGCGCCGCTCGTCCCCATTACTCCTATCGGCACGCCGCTGACGAAGCAGGCCGTCCGCGTGCTGCTGCTCGGGTCGGGCGAGTTGGGCAAGGAAGTGGTGATCGAACTGCAGCGTCTCGGCGTCGAAGTGATCGCGGTCGACCGCTACGCCGACGCGCCCGCGATGCAGGTGGCGCATCGGTGCCACGTCGTCGACATGCTCGACGGCGCCGCCATCCGCAAGGTCATCACCGAGGAGCAGCCGCACCTCGTGGTGCCGGAAGTCGAGGCGATCGCCACCGACGAGTTGGAGCGACTCGAAGCCGAGGGCCAACGCGTCGTGCCGACGGCGCGCGCCACGCGGCTGACAATGAACCGCGAAGGCATCCGGCGCCTGGCAGCCGAGGAACTCGGCCTGCCCACTTCGCCGTACCGCTTCGCGTCGAGCGAGGACGAATACGACGCCGCGATCGCCGAGATCGGCGTGCCGTGCGTGGTCAAGCCGGTGATGTCGTCGTCGGGCAAGGGCCAGTCGACCGTGACTGCGCTGGCTTCGGCGCGCGCCGCGTGGGACTACGCGCGGGCCAACGCCCGCGTGCCCGGGCAGCCGGTCATCGTCGAGGGCTTCGTCGAGTTCGACTACGAGATCACATTGCTGACGGTGCGCCACGTCGACGGCGTGACCTTCTGCCCGCCGATCGGCCATCGTCAGGAAGACGGCGATTACCGCGAGAGCTGGCAGCCCCAGGCGATGTCGGCGGCGGCGCTGGCGGCCGCGCAGAACGTGGCGGCCAGGGTGACCGAAGCGCTGGGCGGTTGGGGCGTGTTCGGCGTCGAGTTGTTCGTGCGCGGCGACGAGGTGCTGTTCAGCGAGGTGTCGCCGCGCCCCCATGACACCGGCATGGTGACCATGATCAGCCAGCCGCTGTCGGAGTTCGCGCTCCACGCCCGCGCCATCCTCGGGCTGCCGATCACCGACGACAACGTTGCGATCGTGGCGCCCGGCGGCGCCGGGGCGTCGGCCGTCGTGCTGGCGGGTGGCTCGGGCGCGCCGACCTATGACGGGCTCGACGACGCGCTGCGCGTGCCCACGGCCCAAGTGCGCATCTTCGGCAAGCCGGACGCGCCCAAGAAACGCCGGCTGGGCGTCGCGCTCGCCGCCGGGTCTTCGACCGACGAAGCCGTGGCACGCGCCCTCGCCGCCGCCGCGCACGTGCGGGTGGAATTCTCCTAGTGGCGGTGCTGACGGTGTTCCGGTCGCGGCTGGCCGACGGCGCCTACGACGCCGGCTACGAGGCGCGCGCCGAGGAGATGTTGCAGCGGGCGCGCGCGATGCCGGGGTTCGTCGAGTTCAAGTCGTTCACCGCGCCCGACGGCGAGCGCGTGTCGATCATCCAGTTCGACTCGGCCGAGTCGCACCAGGCGTGGGCGCGCGACGTCGAGCACCGGGCCGCGCAGCGCGAGGGCCGCGACGCGTTCTACGCCGAGTACCGCATCGTCGTGGCCGACGTCACGAGCGACCGCAACTGGTCCCGGTGATCTGGCGCGATCGCGCCAGCGAACGCGTTACACCCCTCGTGTAGACCTTCCCCCACGCACTTCCCCCGTGTGTTCCATCACGGGGAGAAGTGTGTCCATGTCAATCAACACGTCGACGGCCAGCCTCGAACGGCTGGCGCAGATGATCGATCTCGACCTCGGCGAGGTCGACGAGCTGCCCACCGGTGAGTCGGCGCAGATCGTGCGGGTCACCAACACCGGCGAGATCGCCGTGCGGTCGCTCGACGGCGAGCACCCCTTCGACGCCCTGCTGGGCTTCGACGCGCCGCTCGGCTGGGAGGTGTTCGGCGTCATCGCCCCCGGCTGGGGCACGCACTACGCCGGCCCGCGCCGGGGCCAGCGCCGGCGCGTCCGCGCCATCTTCGTGGCCAGCCGCAACGGCGAGGAGGCGTCGGTGCTGCGCTTCGCCGGCGAGTCCGAGGGCACGTTGATGCGCGACCAGCAGACACCGGGCCGTGTCGCCGACTGCGTGCGGCGCGCCCTCGACTTGCCGACGGACCCGGGCAACGAAGCGCAGCTCGTGCCGTACTGGTTCGACCGCGTGCTCCAGCAGCTCGTGGCGCGCCGGCATCCGTCGGCGGGCGGCACGGTGGTCGGCGTCGACGAAATCGACGCCCTCATCGACGCCCGACCGTTGTCGTGGGAAGACGAGCGGTGGCGGGTGGTGCAGGCGGGCGGCAACCTGCACATGGACGGCGCCGTGGCCACGTGGATGGACGCGGGCATGTTCGCCCGCTTCATGCTCGGCGAGATGGCCGACCCGCAGGTGGCGATGAACGGCGCGAAACCGGCGTGTACGCCCGAGGCCTGGGACTACCTCCTCCAGTGCTTCATCGCCGCAGCGCGCGAAGAGACCTAACCGGCAGCCTCGGCGGCGGCCTTCACTCGCTCGAGCGTGGTGCGCATGCCGGCGCGCAGGAGGTCTTCCCGGTTGCGGCCGATGAGGCCGCTGCGCTGCACCGCCTTGACGAGCGCGTTCGTGTCCCTGAACGGCTCGCGGTATTCGGTGACGCGGGTGCCGCCGCCGGGCGCGTCCTCGAAGCGGTAACCCCAGCGGGTGCCCGACGTCGACACCTCCCATTCGATGGCCGACTCGTCGTCGCACTTCGAGACCTTCGAGAACGTCGCCCACGGCACCGGGCCGTGGCGGTTCACACCGACGAAGCGGGCGCCCACGCTCGGACCCTTGGCGCCGCCGAGCCACACGATCCGGCGCAGCTCAGGGCTCCACCGTCCCATGTTGGAGAAGTCGGCCACCAAGTCCCAGACCTTGGCGCGCGGAGCGTTGATGTCGATCGACTCTTCGTCCATGGGCGGCACGGTAGTCATAGATTCACGGCGATGGTTCCCTATACGCGCGGGCTGCACGAGGTCGCCGACGGTGTGCACGCCTGGCTCCTGCCCGACGGCGGGTGGGGGCTGAGCAACGCCGGACTCGTGCGCTCTGGCGAGGCCAGCCTGCTCGTCGACACGTTGTTCGACCTCGACCTCACCGGCGAGATGCTCGACGCCATGCGCGGGCTGACCACGGCGGCACCGATCGGCACCGTCGTCAACACCCACGCCAACGGCGACCACTGCTACGGCAACGCACTGGTGCCCGGCGCCGAGGTCGTGGCGTCGGCGGCCGCCGCCAAGGAGATGGACGAGACGCCGCCGGCGATGCTCGCCGCGATGGTGGCGGCCGCCCCCCAGATGGACCCGGTGCTCGGGCGCTGGATCACCGCCGCGTTCGGTCCCTACAACTTCGCCGGTGTGGAGCTGCGACCGCCGACCACGACCTTCGACGGCACGCTGTCGATCGCCGTGGGCGACCGCGCCGTCGAGCTGGTCGAGGTGGGCCCGGCACACACGGCCGGCGACGTCATCGTGCACGTGCCCGACGCCGCAGTGGTCTTCACCGGCGACATCGTGTTCCACAAGGGCACGCCCATCATGTGGGCGGGCCCGGTGGACAACTGGATCGCCGCCTGCGACCGCATCTGCTCGTTGCACCCAACCGTCGTCGTGCCCGGCCACGGCCCCGTGACCGATCCCGCCGGGGTGCGCGAAACCCGCGACTATCTGGCCTTCGTGCGTGACGAGGCCACCACCCGCCACGCCGCGGGCATGCACTACCTCGACGCGGCCAACGACATCGACCTCGGCCCGTTCGCCGACCTCGGCGACAAGGGCCGCATCGTGGTCAACGTCCACAACATCTACCGCGACCTCGACCCGACGATGCAACCGGAGAACGTCATGACCCTGTTCACCCAGATGGCCGAGTACGAGGCGGCCCGCTAGTGGCCCACTACCCCGCCGTCGTCGTCGACCCGCTGTTTCCGGACGGGCCCGGCGCCATGGTCGAATTGTGCGAGCGCTTCGGCCGCTACGGGATGTACTCGCAGGAGCACGTGGAGTCCGACATCGGGCGCGGCATCGGCCAGCGCCACGACAGCGTGCTCAACTTCGTCAAGACGGGCGGTCGCTTCGGCCGCCACGAGGACCTCAAGACCCTGGCGCGGCGCACCAACTACTTCCGTGAGGAGTACGCCTACGGCCAGCGGGTGCTGATCGAGGGCATCGAGCCGTTCCTGAACCACGCCGCGTTCGTCGACGCGGCGCGCCAGGTGCACGGCCGGCCGCTGATCGAACCGGCCATCGTCTTCGCCAACCTGATGGTGCCGGGCCAGGAACTGGCCACCCACACCGACGTGCCCGAGTTCCGCGGCGCCAACCGCAAGGTCATGCCGCAGTGGCTGCTCGTTGCCATGCACCACTCCGGCATGTTCGAGCCCTGGAACATGCCGATCGCCACCGGCGTCGCCTGGTTCCACGACTGCGACGGCGGCGAGTTCGCCTACTACCCCGACGGCGCCGACGCGCCCGCCGTCGCCCACCAGGTCCACGCCAACACCGCGCTGGTCTTCGACGCCGACTCGGTGTTCCACGGCGTCGACCGCATCGCGTCGAGTTCCGAGGACATGCCGCCGCTCAAGCCCGGCATGCACCTCACCTACGTCGGTGACAAGCAATGGGTCGTCGTCGCCGAGGACGGCAACGAGGTGGTGCGCTACCGCTGGGACGAACTGCGTTTCTCGGTGTCGTGGAAGGCGTACTGCTTCGAAGACGCGGCCCAGCGCGATGCCTGGCGGTCCAACACCGACGACCTCAACGTCGACGTCGTGCTCAACCGCTTCATCGCCGACCTGCGCGCCCGCGAGCGCATCCTCGGACCGATCCCGAGCAAGTCCGAGCTGGCGCTCATGATCATCGACGAATACATCGTGTTCCCCGAGCCCACGCCGGTATGAGCCCCGTCCAGACGCGTTTCGGCGCCAAGGAGGCAACGGTCGAGGGCGTGGTCAAGGCGATGCGCGCCGAGGGCTACTGCATCGTCGAGCACATGCTGACCAAGAAACAGGTCAAGGACACGAAGGCCGACCTGCTCGACATCCTCGGCTACACGCCCACGGGTCGCAACGACTTCGAGGGCTTCGCCACCCAACGCATCTACGCGCTGTTCGCCAAGACGCGCCTGTTCGACCAGTGGGCGATCCACCCGTTGCTGCTCGGCGTGCTCGACGAGATCCTCGGCTACTACCAACTCTCGGCGCCCGTCGGCATCTTCATCGGCGCGGGCGAGAAGGCGCAGGGCCTGCACAAGGACCAGTCGGTGTATCCGCTGCCGAACGACTTCCGGCCGGTGGTCGTCAACACCATGTGGGCCTTCGACGACTTCACCCGCGAGAACGGCGCCACCCGCCTGATCCCCAAGAGCCACAAGTGGACCGACCGCATCCCGACGGGCAAGGAGAAGTTCGTCTACGCCGAGATGCCGGCGGGCTCGGTGATGTTCTATCCCGGCAACGCCTGGCACTCGGGCGGGGCGAACACGACGAGCAAGCCGCGTCTCGGCGTCATCCTCGAGTACGTGGCCTCGTGGCTGCGGGCCCAGGAGAACCACATCCTCGCCGTGCCCCGCGAGACGGTCGCCGAGTTACCCGAGCGGCTCCAGGAACTGCTCGGCTACAACATCTTCCCCGCCTTCGTCGGCTACGTCGACGGCCGCCACCCGCGTCGCTACATCAGCGAACCCGTCCGTCGCTAGATTCGAGCGATGCCCGCCACTGCCTTCTTCACCGACGCGCACGGCGTCGACGTCGCGTACTACCGCTGGATGCCTGCGGGCGAGCCGAAGGCCGTCGTGTTGATCGCGCACGGCGCCTCGGAGCACGGTGCACGCTACGACCGCTTCGCCACCTTCCTCGCCGAACACGGATACGCCGTGTTCGCCCAGGACCACCGCGGCCACGGCAACACCGCCAAGACGACCGGCATCGGCATCGCGGGTCCCGGTGACTGGGACGCGATCCTCGACGACCAACACGAGCTCGTGCAGCTCGCCCGCGCCGCGGTGCCCGGCGTGAAGGTGGTGCTGTTCGCCCACTCGATGGGGTCGTTCATCGCCCAGGGTTACATCCAGAAGTACGGCGACGAGATCGACGGGCTCGTGCTGTCGGGGTCAGCCGGCTCGATGGGCGACGTGAAGGGCACGCTCGAGCTGCTCGACGCGATCATTCCCGACGCCGGCGCCGACTCCCCCGCGCCGACCTTCGCCACCTTCAACGAACAGTTCGCACCCGTGCGCACCGACTTTGACTGGCTCAGCCGTGACCCCGACGAAGTCGACAAGTACATCGCCGATCCGTTCTGCGGCGACGACATGCCGCTGTCGCTCGGCTTCGCCCGCGGCATGCTCGCGTGCCTCCACAACGCGTGGCAGAACGAGGCGTCGCTGCGCAAGGACCTGCCGGTGCTGTTCATCACCGGCGAAATGGACCCGGTGTCGGAGAACGCGTCGACGGTGCGCCTGCTCGAACAGCGCTACCGCGACCACGGCATGCAGGACGTGACGGCGCTCTACTACCC
This sequence comes from Acidimicrobiales bacterium, assembly GCA_035546775.1. Taxonomy (NCBI): domain Bacteria; kingdom Bacillati; phylum Actinomycetota; class Acidimicrobiia; order Acidimicrobiales; species Acidimicrobiales bacterium. The sequence goes on along the minus strand of DASZWD010000044.1, from coordinate 9,637 downwards.
CGAGGCGCGCCACGAGCTGCTCAACGAGATCAACCGCGACGAAGTGCAGGCCGCGGTGCTCGCGTGGATCGAGCGCGTCGTCGCCTGATTACCGCGGCGCGGGGTTGTCGATGTTCCAGTGCCGCGGCGCCTGAGCGAACCAGCCGTCGTCGCCGTAGGGCAGCACCATGAAGCGGGTGATCGTGCGCTGCCCACCTTCCTGGTCGCCGTAGAGGAGATCGACGGTGAACGGCTCACGCTCGCGGATGCGCTGCGCCATACCGATGAACGCCTCTTCGCTCGGATCGCGCAGCGCCGACTCCCAGATGCCCGCGGCGTTCGACCCGACGTAGGAGTCGATGGCCAGCCGTCGGAACGCCTCGGGTGCGAGCGGGTCGCCGCGGTAGACGTCGGGCCAGATGTTCCAGGCGTGGAGCAGCGCGATGCCGGCGCCGACGTTGCGCACGCTGATCACGAGGTAGATGACGTCGTCGACGTGCTCGGCGACGGCGCGCCCACCCTCGACCTTGGCCACATGGCGATCGCTCCACAGCGCCTTCTGCACCGGGTCGGTGTTGAGCGACTGGACGAGCAGCGGCCGCATGCCGGCGAGCAGGGCACGCTCGGACACCCGCGCCGAACGGTTGGCCGAGCGGATGGCGCCGAAGGTGGCGACGGCGAGCACGAGCGTGCCGCCCGCGGTTGCCAGCGCGCTGATGGTCTGCCAGTCAGCCACGCCGCATCGTAGGGCGGAGGTGCTAGCTGACGGTCAGCTCGGTGTGCATGCCGGCCTTGTAGTGACCAGGGATGTTGCAGATCAAGACGTACTGACCGGCGGGCAGATGCAACGTGATCGTCTTCGACGCGCCGGGCCTGATGTTCTCGGCCTCGGGATCGAAGTGCGTGACGCCGGCGCCGTTCTCGTCGACGTCGCCGTCCTTGAGCGGCAGCCGATCGTCGGCGAGTTTCGTCCCGAACGCCACGAACTCGTGGGTGAGCGCACCGTGATTGGTGACGGTGACCTTGATGTCACCGGCGTGCACCGTGTGCGTGTCGAGGGAGATCGAAAACTCCTTCTCCGTCGCATGCAACTGCGTTCCGGTGGCTGCCGGCGGGGTGGAATCGCCGGCGCACGCAGCGCTTGCCGCCGCGATCACGCACACCGCCGCTGCCGCCGCAGCCCGCACCCGCTGGGTCTTTTCCATGACCCCAGCGTTGGAGCTCGACGCACGTCAAAGTAGAGGCTTTCGGCCCTGCCGGATCTGCACTGGACCCTGCTCGTCTCGGCCCGCGGCGAAGCGTTCGCGGCACCGGTCAGAGCAGAACCAGTAGTCACGGCCGTCGTGGCGCGCGTGCGCCGGGGCGTTGGCCGTCTGCACCTGCATGCCGCAGACCGGATCGATGGCGAAGCCCTCGCCGCGCGCTCGCGTGCGGTACAGCCAGTACATGCCGGCGAAGGCGAGCAGGAACGCGATGTTGAGAAACGTCGTGTAGTTCCACTGGAAGTGCGTCGGCACGATCTCGGTGTGGCGCTCGGTGGGCACCGCGCCGAAGACGGCGAAGACGCCCTCCACGACCAGACCAGCCGTTGCCATCACGAGATAGAAGACGCCGAAGATCCGCAGTGCCAGCTTCGTCCCGTAGTACTTCCGGTAGATGAGCACGAGCGGCAGCGAGATGAGGTCGGCGAAGACGAAGGCGACCACGCCGCCGAAGCTGATGCCGCCGTGCCACAGCGCCGCGGCCATCGGCACGTTGCCCACCGAGCACACGAAGCTGATGCAGGCGATGAAGGGTCCGACGATGACGTTCTCGAGCGTCGTCCAGAACCCGTGGCCGGTGAGGAACACGTCGTTCCACGCGTGCATCGGCACCAACACCGCGAGGAAGCCGGCGACGCCGTAACCGATCACCAACTCCTTGCGCAGCATGGTGAGATCGGCGATGGCGTAGCTGGCGGCGTCGCCCCACGACCCCCGGGTGAAGGGCGCGTCGTCGGGCTGGGCGGCGCCGCCCGACGTGACGCCGCGGAACGCGACCGATCCGACCAGCACGAACAGCACGATCATCACCGCGCCCCCGATGAACTCGGCGGCGGCGAACTGCCAGCCAAGCAGGATCAGCAGCACGACGCCGAGTTCGATGACGAGGTTGGTCGACGCGAACATGAAGACCAGCGCGGTCACAAAGTCGGCGCCCTTCTGGTACAGCGACTTCGCCATCGCGGTGGCGGCGTACGAGCACGACGACGACACCATGCCGAAGCCCGACGCCCGCAGCACCGCCGGCGGGCGGTGGTCGCCCATCACCCGCTGCATCTGGTCCTTGGAGACGAACGCCTGCACGATGCCGGAGAGGCCGAAGCCGAGCACGAGCGCCCACAGCGTCTCCCAGAACATGAAGAAGCCCTCGCGCAGGCTGTCCAAGACGCTGCTCACGACTTCACCAGGCGCGCGATCGCGGCCGACGCCTCGGCGACCTTGTCGGCGTTGGTGACGCAGTGCGTCAGGTGGTCGTCGAGCAACTGCAACGCCACGGCTTGGAGCGCCTTGGTCGCCGCCGACACCTGGTCGAGGATGTCGATGCAGTACTTGTCCTCGTCGACCATGCGCTGGAGGCCGCGGACCTGACCCTCGATGCGGCGCAGTCGCTTCTGGATGGTTTGCTTGTCGTCGGCGTAACCCTGGGGCATACCCCCCTAGGGTATCTTAGAGTTCGCCCCGCGCCAGCAGTTCAGCCGGATCCTGCATACGCACCATGCCGAGGTACCCGCCGCCGCTCGGCATACTGTCGTGCACGCTGTAGCCGAGCAGTTCCTGCGCCTGGCGCGGCAGCTTCGCCGCCACCTCGGGCGGCGTGGAGAGGAAGTTGTTCTCCTCGGTGCGCAGCCACCCGAGGCAGTAGCTGAGGTGCACCCCGCGGCGCGCAACGTCGGTGGTGTTGGCGCTGCCGCCGTGAATCGTGCCCCCGAGGTAGACCACCGCCGAGCCTGCCGGCATCTCGGCATAGGCGATCTCGTCGGGCGTCGGCGGCGGCGTCATCAGCTGCTCCATCGCCGACAGCTCGCGCTCGGGCGCCTTGTGACTGCCGGGCACGACGCGGGTGGCGCCGTTGGCGCGGGTGAAGTCGACGAAGGCGATCACCGACGCCAGTTGCAGTTCGGGGTGCGGACGGGGCACGTCGCTCCACACGACTTCGTCGCGATGCAGCAGTTGGTCCTCCGAGCCCGGGCCGCGCTGGATGAGATGGCCGAGGTTGAGCTGGAAGCGGGCGCAGGACGGCGACAGGAAATGGTCGGCCACGGCCAGCAGCATCGGGTGGCACATCACGTCGATGGCGAACGTGGGCGAGAGGCCCGGCATGCCCGCCACCTGCTTGGTCTGGGCGCCGTGGAAGAGCTTGAGCATCGGGTTGAACATCTCTTGGTCGGGATCGGCGAGGGCCACCTCGTCCTCGACCTCGGCGTTCACCCGCGCCACCACCTCGCGGCTCAGCAGGTTCTCGACGATGACGCCGCCGTCCGCCGCGATGGCCGCGCACACCGCGGCGGGGTCGGTCGTGACGTCGAAACGCTGGAGTTCGGCCATAAGCCGCACGCTACCAACCTTGCAATTTGAGTTATAGGTTTGTACTATCTCGATACGTAGGTACTCGACTCACCAGAAAGGAGCCTTCGCAGTGCTCATGCGTTCGGACGCCTATCGCCAGGGCGACGAGTTCGTGATCCAGTTCGACCTTCCCGGCGTCGCCGCTGACGCCATCGACCTGTCGGTCGAGAACAACGTGCTGACGCTGAAGGCCCAGCGCAGCCGCAGCGAGCAGGCCAGTGTCGACTGGATCGCCCGCGAGCGCCCCCACGGCGTGTTCACCCGCACGATCTTCCTCGGTGACTCGCTCGACACCGACCGTCTCGCAGCCAGCTACGCCGACGGTGTGCTGACCGTGCGTCTTCCGGTCGCCGACAAGGCCAAGCCGCGCCGCATTCCGGTTTCGGTAGGCGCCGCGTCGCCCGACGCCATCGACACCCACTCCGCTGAGGTGTCCGCCGACGCGTTCGTCGGCGCGGCGGCGTCGAACTAACTCGTGCTGCCCTTCGACGACGAAGCCGCCCCGCTCTACACCGTGGGGCAGGTCGCGTCGATGCTCGGTGTTCAACCGGCGTTCCTGCGTCGGCTGGACACCGAGCAGGTGGTCACCCCCGCGCGCTCCGACGGCGGCCAGCGCCGGTACAGCCGCGCCGAGATCGCCACGGTCCAGCAGGTCTGGAGCATGGCCGGCGAGGGCATGACGCTCCCGGGGATTCGCCGGATTCTTTCCCTCGAGGCCGAAGTAGCCGATTTGCGCCGCCAACTCGATGCCGCCCGGGGCAGCCGACGGCCGAAGGGCTGATTCATTTCGGGTTTGGGAAACCGTCATCCGGGGAACCAAAAACCTGCAATGGAATGTAGGACCGCGCCCGATGACCACCTCGTGGCGTTCTACGACGAACGTCAGCAACTCATCGACCGCGTCGTCACTTTTGCCGTCGACGGACTGCGCGCCGGCGAATACGTCCTGCTGGTCGGCACGCCCGATCACCTCGCCGACATCGAACGCGGCATCGCCGCCACCGGCGCGGACTCCGCTCGGCTGTCGAGCTTCGACGCCGCCACCGCGCTCGCGCGCTTCCAGCACAACGGCACGATCGATCGCGCCGCGTTCGACGCCACCATCGGCGACCTCGTACGCACCACCGCCGCCAAGGGCACCGTGCGCATCTTCGGCGAGATGGTCGCGCTGCTGTGGGCCGACGGCGGCGTGCGCGAGGCGATCGAGATCGAAGCCCTGTGGTGCGACCTGCGCGACACGTGCGAGTTCACGCTCTTGTGCGCCTACCCGTCCGCCCTCACGATCGACGCCGACCTGCAAGGTCCCGTCCGCACCGTGTGCGAGCTGCACGGCGAGATCCACATCGGCGACGACGGATCGGCCGTCAGCATGCGGGTGTATCCGGCCACGCCGCAGGCCGTGCGCGAGGCGCGTCACTTCGTGCGCGCCTGCATCGGCCACGACGGCCGGACCGTCGACGACGTGCTGCTGGTCACCTCCGAGTTGTGCTCCAACGCCGTGCACCACACCGGCGGTGTGTTCGCCGTGTCCGTGGCGCTCAGCGCCGACCGGCTGCGCGTCGGCGTGCGCGACAGCAGCGCGCTGACGCCGCGGCTGCTGCCGATGGCGGGCAACGCCGCCGAGTCGGGGCGCGGCATCGCGACCATCGCCGCCCTCAGCACCCGCTGGGGCATCGAGCGCCACGCCGTCGGCAAGACGGTGTGGGCCGAACTGCCGCTGTCGCGCTAGCTAACGCTCGATGGTGACGCCGGGGATCTCGACGATGTCGAAGACCAGCTGCACCGCGGGCTGAAGGTGGCGTAGGCGCAGCTGCGCGCCGCGGTGGACACCCTCGATGAGCCCGCGCAGGCCGCTCGAGTCGAGGAACGACAGATCGGCGAGGTCGAGCACGATGTCGGTGGCGCCCTTGTCGACGAGCTCGACGAGCTGATCGCGCACGGCGTCGCAGGTGCCGACGTCGAGCTCGCCCTTCAGGGCGAGTTCGGCATGCTTCCCGTTGAGCGTCTGGAGGCGGACGACGAGCGGTTCCATGGGCGGCCGCATTGTTTCACAGGCTCGGCCGGCGGATAACCACAAGGGCGATGTCATCGGCGGCACCCTCCTGAAACGCCAGCACGCTCGACACCACCGCGTCGACGATCGCCTGCGCCGAAGACCCGGCCGACGCGATGGCGTCGTGCATCCGCTCCTCGCCGTAGAACTCTCCCGCCGCGTTCCGAGCCTCGGTCACGCCGTCGGTGTAGAGCACGAGGGCGTCGCCCGCCGCCAGCTTGATCGACACGTCGTGAAACGACACGTCCGCGAACATGCCGAGCAACGAGCCGGCGCGGCCGAGGCGCGTCGCCGTGCCGTGGCGCACCAGCAGCGGGAACGGGTGGCCGCCCGACGTGAGCGTCGCCACCCACGATCCGTCGCGGTGCTGCACGCGCAACAGCGCCACCGTGCAGAAGCGCGTCGACCCCTTGGCGAGCAGGGCTCGGTTGAGCGCCGCCATGAGTCCGCTGGGGACGGGTTCGCGCAGCGCGGCGCTGCGCACGGCGTGGCGCGCCGTCGACGTCACGATGGCGGCTTCGATCCCCTTGCCGCTCACGTCGCCCAGCACGGCACACCAGTCGCCCTCCGCTACCTCGAACACGTCGTAGAAATCACCGCCGACGTCACCCTGCGCCGGGTGGTACACGGCGGCGACGTCGAGGCCGGGCACCGCCGGCGGCGCCGGCGGGATCAGCGTTTGCTGGAGCGCCCGGATGAGCTCGTCGGTGTCCTGCTTCGACGACGCCGGCCGGCGGACCACGCAGTGCATGGCGACGGGCGTCCCCGCGTCGTCGGTCTCGAGGATGGCGGTGACGACGACGCGCACCTCGCCGCCAGGACCCGCCAGTCGCACTTCGGCGTCGACCACGCGGCCCTCGGCCCGGACGGTGCGGGCGAGATCGGCCAAGGCGTCGGCCGGCGCCACACCGCACCACTCCCGCAGCGTCTCGTTCATGCGGACGACCGAGCCGTCGAGGGCGAACACGCCGTAGCCGGCGCCGGCCTGATCCCACAGCCACTCGAGCGGCGGACTCACGGCGGTCCGCTTTCGCCGTAGCGCGAGGGCGGCTTGCCATCGCGCTGGCGGCCCGTCTCCTCGACGATCCAACGCCGGAAGCGCGTCACTTCGTCGCTCGGGCGATGCGCGCCGCGCGCCGCCAACGCCTCGTTGAGACGCGCCGTCGCCGCCATCTCTTCGCTCGTGGTCTCCACTTCGAGGTCGAACTCCACCTCGTTCCGAGCCGAGGCGTCGAGCGCGGCGTGGCGGCCGGCGAGGCGCAACGAGGCCGTGCGATCGACGAGCGCGAGCAATTCCCGCGTTTCGGGCGAGGTCAACCGGGCGTCTTCTGACTGGACGTCGAGGATCGCTTCCTCGACGTTGATCCCGCTGGCGATGGCGGCGCGCACTGGCAAGCCGAGGAACTCGAAGCGGTGCACGTTGGGGGCCTTGGGCGTGGCGGGGCGCTCGTCGTCGACGACGGGTTCGGTGGGCGCGGCCGGCTCGTCGCCGTAGAACTCGCACCACACCGCTTTCACGTTCTGGGCGAGCGTGACGCCCCACCGGTTGGCGATGGCGCTGACGATCTGCAGGCCGCGCCCAGTTTCGCTCAGCGCGGTGAGATCGGCCGCCGTCCCGCGCACCGGGACCCGCACCGGGGTGAGGTGGGGCGCGGAGTCGACGACTTCGATCCGCACCCGCCCGCTGGAACCCTGCACCGAGACGGTGAAGGGCCGTGCGGTGTGCAACACCGCGTTGGCCGTGAGCTCTGAGATGCACAAGCAGGCGCGGGCGGCGAACGAGTCGAAGCCGTGTTCCGTCAGCCAGTCACCGACGAACCGCCGCGCCTCACGCGTCGAGAGAGGCCGGGCGACGAAGGTTTGCGATTGTCGTAGCTGCGTCAGCGTCTACCTCGGCCGAACGTGGACCACCCGGCAAAACCTTAGGCGCCGGAGGCTGCGCGCGCAGGGCCGTGAGCCCGGAGATCACTGCAAAGGTGGCCGACACGAACAGCCGCACGATCCAGCCGCGGGCGTCGGTACCGGCGGTGACGCCGTGGATCGTGGAGACGAGGAACAGCGGGTAGCTGGCGAAATGGATGGCCTTCCACGTCGACTTCGGCATGTGCTTCTTGGCCAGCGACGACACCTCGACGGCCACGAGCAGATAGAGCCCGACCACTCCCCACGCCACCGCCGCGGGACGCCACGCGCTGGCGAAGGGAACGAGGACGCCGGCGATGGTGAAGTGGAGGTAGCTGTCGGCGATCGCCGCGAGGACGTGGAGGACCACGAGGACGGTGGCGAGGCCGCCGAGGTAGCGGTGCAGGTCGAGCTGCCACGCCGGGTGCGGGCGGCGCAGCGTGCCATCACGCCGGCGGCCGAAGGCGGCCCGCGACGAGATCGACAGGCCCCACACCATCGAGGCGGCAAGGATGACCCAGGCGACGAGGCCGCTCGAGCGGGCGATGTACCAGGGGAGGTTGTGCATCGCACGCAGGATGCGGCACCCGGTTGGTGCCGCCCTGCGCGTCGTCTGCGAAGTTGCTGTGAGGCCTCAGGGCCTAGCGGTGCCCGAGCGCCTCTTCAAGCTCGGCCTTGTCCATCTTCGACCGGCCGTCGATATCAGCTGCCTTGGCCTGCGCGAGCAGCTCGTCCTTCGACAGGTCGATCACGAGAAGGCCCCGCTCGTCGGCCTCGAGTTGCTCGCCGAGCTCGTTGAGGCGCTGCTCGGACAGCAACTCCTGGAGCATCGGGAACATCTCGGTCTCCTCTTCGCCGGCGTGGTGGAGCACGCCGTGCATGAGGATGTCGAACTTGTCCATCCACTCCGGATCCGTCGGCGACATGGACTCGAGTTCCTTCATCGCCTCTTTGGCTTCCTGGTGCTCCTGCATGGCTTCTTCGAACATCTTCGAGCCACCCTTGAGGTCTTCACGCACGAGCGGGTAGAGCACTTCTTCTTCGATCTTGGTGTGCGCCCGCAGTTCCTTGATCACCTGCGCCGTCAGCTGCTGGCGCTGGTTGACGTCGTCGGTCGCCTTGATCCGGTCGAAGAGTGCCTTCGCCTTCTCGTGTTCTTTGGTCAGAAAAGTCACTGCGTCCATGGACGGCAGGTACCCCGCGCGGCGCGATGTTTAACCGGCGCCGTGCCGCGCTGACCCGTACGCTTCGGCGCGATGCGTGAGTCTTTGCACTTCCGTGGCGTCGTGCTTCCCGACGGCGGCCAACGCGACGTGTACGTCGCCGATGGCCACGTCACGTTCGAACCCGTGCGCGACGCCACCCTCGTCGCCGACGACGTATGGCTGGTACCCGGCCTGGTCGATGCCCACTGCCACGTCGGCCTGACCACGCACGGCGCGGCGAGCGACGAGGAGGTCGAAGAGCAGGCGATCGCCGATCGCGACGCCGGCGCGCTCACGCTGCGCGACTGCGGCGTGCCGGTCGACACGCACTGGGTCGACCACCGCCACGACCTGCCTCAGATCATCCGGCACGGCCGCCACATCGCGCGCCCGAAGCGTCACACTCGCGAAATCGGCCTCGAGGTCGAGCCGTCGGAGTTGGTGCACACCGTCGAGCACGAGGTGGCGCGCGGCGACGGCTGGATCAAGCTCGTCGGCGACTGGATCGACCGCGGCGTCGGCGACCTCGCCCCGCTGTGGTCCGACGACGTGCTCAAAGCCGCCGTCGACACGGCCCACGCGCACGGCGCCCGCGTCACCGCCCACGTCTTCGGCGACGACGCCATGCCCGGCCTGATCAAGGCCGGAATCGATTGCATCGAGCACGGCACCGGCCTCACCGACGAGCTGATCGACGAGATGGCCCGCCGGGGGACCGCGCTGGTGCCGACGCTGATCAACGTCGACACGTTCCCGTCGATCGCCGACCGCGCCTCCCGGTACCCGGCGTACGCGGCACACATGCGCGACCTGCACCGCACCGCGGCCGACGTCGTGCGCCGCGCCGCGGAGGCGGGGGTGCCCGTCTTCGCGGGCACCGACGCGGGCGG